>JAODNF010000028.1 GCA_025464915.1 Frankiales bacterium
GTTGTTCGTGACTGACGTGCCGCAGCAGGGGCCGGCGTTCCAGCTGTTGCCGAGGCCGTCGGGGTAGGCGACGAGGATCCCGCTCTTGGCAGCGACCTTGTCCAGGTTGGTCCCCGACTCCTGCTGGGCCGCGTCGAGGTTGAAGCCGTGCAGCGAGAGCACCAGTGGGCGGGGGCCGGCGGGCAGGGTGCTCGGCACGAACAGCCGGTAGGAGCGGGCCAGCCCGCCGGACTGGAGCGAGATCACGGTGGTCGTGCCGGTGGGCGCGGGAGTGGTCGCCGCGGTCGCGCGGAGGGTGGGGGCGGCGAACGCGGCGAGGGCTAGGAGGGGGAGGACGAGGCGACGGAAGGTCATGCGACAACGATTGCCGCACAACAAGATCAACGGGGCGAAAAGGGACGAAACCGTCAGAAGGGACTAGGCCCTCAGCGCCAGCCGTAGTCCTCCCGGAGGGCGTCCGCGACCAGGTCGAACCTGGCGCGGTCGAGCACTGCACCTTCCCTGCGGATGCCGTGCTCGGGGACCGACAGCACGCGGTCGAGGCGGATCCACGAGGAGCGGCGCTCCGCGTCCCAGCTGCCGGCACCGAGCCCGAGCCAGCCCCGCTGGCCCTCCCGGCCGGCGTTGCTCGAGAGCATCAGGCCGAGCAGCTCGTCGCCGTCCCGCCCGACGACGAGGACCGGCCGGTCCTTGCCCTGGCCGTTGCCCTCCTCGTACCCGACCCAGGTCCAGACGATCTCGCCCGGGTCGGCGGCGCCGTCGAGCTTCGGGGCGTAGCCGAGGTGCCGGCCGCGCACCTGCGTGCTGGATGCGGTGCGGGCCCGCGTGCGGGAGGTCGTCCTGCGGCGCGACGACCGCTTGGGACGAGTGGAGTCCCGCAGCACGTCCGCGAAGACCTTCACACCCAAGGAGCGCCAGTCGACCACGCTCAGATCTTGGCACCTCGCAGCTGGGTGGCGAGGTCGTTCGCCATCCGTCGGTACCCGGAGCGGTTGGGGTGGAAGTGGTCCTTGAACAGGAATCCCTTGGAGAGGACGTGGTACCGGTACTGGCTGACGTACTGGAGGCTGAGCTCGTGGGCCGTGGCGGCGAGCGTGCGCTCCATCTCGCGGAAGCGCGCGTTGTCGTGCCCGGCAGGGGTGAAGCCGCCGACGACCACCAGCCGGGCCTGCGGCTGCTTCTCGCGCACGTAGCCGACGACCTCCGTCATCCGGGTCGAGAGCGCCGGCAGGTCGCCGAAGAGGGCGTCGTTGGTGCCGCCCTCGAGCAGGATCACCTGGTAGCGGTGCCGGGTCAGGAACCCGTCGTGCTGCAGCCGGTAGAGGTAGGTGCGGCCCTTCGGGTTGTGTCCCCGGGTCGTGTAGCCGGTCCCGCCGACGGCGTCGACGGTGGGCCGCCAGTGCAGCAGCCGCGACGTGTCGGTCGCCAGCACCGGGCGCTTCGGGGACGTGCCCGTCCCGGCGAACAGGCTGTCGCCGAAGAACAGGGCGCGGGGGCCGCTGCTCGCCTCGGACTGCTGCTGCATCAGCCCGAAGCCGCCCAGCAGCGCCGCCGCGAGGGCGAGCGCGACAGCGGGACGACGGAGGATCACCGGACAATGCTGGCCGAGGCGCGGCGCTTCGTCAGGCGAACGCGGCCGATGTCACCCGACCGCAACCTCGGCGTACCCGGGGACGGCCTCCTCGGACTGCTCGGCGGGCAGCATCCAGTGCGCGACGGCCAGTCCGATCAGCGCCGCGATGACGACCGGGACGCCGAACCAGGGCGGCCGGATCCAGGCGCGCCCACCCGGCGCCAGGTAGATGCAGAGCGCGCCGGAGAAGCCCGCCAGGAACGCCGTGCGACGGCGGCTGTGCGTCACGGACAGCGGGGTCAGGGCCCAGGCGAGGTACCAGGGCTGCTCGCTGAAGCTCAGGCAGAACACGAGCAGCAGGGCTCCGCCGGTCGCGGTCAGGGCAGAGGTACGACGGACGAGCGCGCGTCCCCAGAGGACCACGAGAAGCACCCCGAGCAGCGCCGTGAGCCCGACCATCACGATCGTGTCGACCGCGTCCCTGACGTCGGTGCTGATCAGGCTCCCGGCGTTCGCCAGCAGCCGTCGCAGGCCCCAGGCGAGCGACCAGAGCGAGGGCCGGCCACCCTGGTCGCCCACCACCCCGACCCAGCCCCAGCCAAGTCCCGTCGCCGCAGTGACGCCGACGGCGGTGATCGCGCTCGACACGGCGGTGACCGCGATCGTCAACCAGCGCGGCCGTGGCAGGACGGAGACCAGTGGCACGAACGGCAGGGCGATCAGCGCCGGCGCCTTGATGAGGGCAGCGAGGGTCACGACGGCCGCGGCGGCAGCCAGGCCCACCAGGTCCGGGCGACGTCGCGCGATCATCAGCCCGGCGGCCATCAGCCCCAGCATGAGCAGGTCGTTGTGGGCTCCTGCCACCCCGTGCAGCAGGAGCAGGGGATTGCACACCACCAGCCACAGCGCCCGCTGCGGCGGCGTGCCGGTGGCGTCGGCGAGCCGCTTCAGCGACCACGCCAGCAGGCCCAGGCCGACGACCGCGAGACCACGGATCAGGTAGATCGAGACGACCAGGTGGTTGTCGCCGGGCAGGCCCACGGCCTGTCCGGCGAGCCACAACCACAGCGGCCCGTAGGGGGCCGGGCTGTAGCGCCAGACCCCGTCGACGTTGAACGACCACTTGCTCGTCGGCTCGTAGCTCCCCGGCCCGTGGACGTAGGGGTCCTGGTGGTTCACGACCAGGTGGCCCTGGCCGGCGTACGCGTAGATGTCGGCGCTGAACAGCGGCGGAGCGATCAGCAGCGGCAGCGCCCAGGTCGCGGCGAGGATCAGCACGTGCCGGGTGGTGAGCTCGCGAAGGTGACGCCCGACCATGGCCCAGCTCAGCAGCAGCCCCAGCAGGGACAGGTAGCTGAGGGTCGCGCAGAGGGTGCGCAGGTCGGAGTTCTCGCGCAGCGCGAGCAGGTGCAGCTCGCTCGCGATGGCGTCGTGGCTGCCGGCCTTCAGGACCGCTCCGGCGCCGACGCCGGCGATCGCGAGCGTCGAGGCGCTGACGAACCCGATGAGCTGCGCGCGCCGCAGGGTCCCGGCTGGGAGCAGCCAACCGGTCGCGTTCACGTCACCTCGCCTTCGCGCTCAGGTTAGCGACTAGCACTTCCAGGTGACCCTCAGCGCACCTCACGATTGGCACACAGTCTCACCGGGCACGGTCCTGAGGTGCCCACCACGGATCGACGCATGCGCCTGCTCGGGCACTGCCCCCCGCTGGACGGTCTACGCGGCATCGCCGTGGCGCTCATCGTCGTCTTCCACTTCGCCGGGCACTACGTCCTGCACGGGGCGACCATCGGCCTCGACGTGTTCTTCGCGCTCTCCGGCTTCCTCATCACGGCCCTGGTGCTCGACGAGCAGCGCGTCACCGGCCGGGTGGACCTCAAGGGCTTCTACGTACGACGGGCCGCGCGGCTGCTTCCGGCGCTGCTGCTGATGCTCACGGTCTGGAGCGCGCTGCTGCTGGTCTTCCACGACCAGGGCTGGATGGGCTCGACGCCCGCCGGCGACGGCACCGGCTCCGCGGTCGGCGTGGCAGGGTCCCTGAAGGACGTCGGTGCTGCCCTGCTCTACGTCGCGAACTGGGACGTGATCAGCGGCGGCACGGAAGCGCCCCTCCAGCACCTGTGGTCACTGGCCGTGGAGGAGCAGTTCTACGTCCTGTGGCCCGCCGCGCTGCTGGTGCTCCTGACCCTGTCGGCGCGGCTGCGCCGAGGCGTCCTGGTCGTCCTCATCGCTGCATCGATGACCTGGGCAGCCACGCTGTGGGCCTGGGGGTTCGGCGGCAACCGGATCTACTTCGGCACCGACACCCGCGCCTCGTCACTGCTCATCGGCGCCCTCGCCGCGGTCGGGTGGCACCGGCGGCGGTCTGTCGGTCAGGCCGCCCGCTTCGCAGGGACGCGCGCCTGGGCGGGGGTCGCGGTGTTCGTCGTGATCCTCACGCACCTGCACGAGAACGAGTGGAAGTACGTCGTGCTGCCCGCCGTCGCGGCGCTGTGCACCGCGCAGGTGATCACCTACGTCAGCGACGCTCCTCGGTCCGCGCTCGGGCGAGCACTCGCGCTCCGCCCCCTGGCCTGGCTCGGCCGACGGTCCTACGCGCTCTACCTGTGGCACTACCTCTGGGCCACGTGGACGCACGGCCTCGACCCGGCGGTCGGCATCCCGATCGGCGTCGCCGGCTCCCTCGCGTGCACGGTCGCGTCCTGGCACCTCGTCGAGGCGCCGGCCCTCGCCTGGGTCGCCCGACGCCGTACCCGCCCCGCCCCAGCTGCCCAGCCGCGACCGGTGCCGATCGCTGCCTAGCGGCGCAGGCGGCGCAGGAAGGCCCAGCCGACCACAGCGTCACCCAGCAGGAAGGCGGCGACCGCAACGACCTCGAGAACCAGCGTCATGGGCTGATCGTGACACCTCGGCGCACGGAGCGACAGGGAATGCACGAACTGTTCACCCGGTCAGGGCAACCGCTCTCAGGTAGGGCGCCGTCCGGCTCTGCGGCGAGCGGGCCACCTCGTCGGGCCGCCCGCTCGCGACGACCCGGCCGCCGGCGCCCCCACCGCCGGGTCCGAGGTCGATGACCCAGTCGGAGCCGGCCACGACGGACATGTCGTGCTCGACGACCACGACGGTGCTGCCCGCGTCCACGAGGCGCTGGAGCTGACGCAGGAGCAGCGCGACGTCCGCGGGGTGCAGGCCCGACGTCGGCTCGTCGAGCAGGTAGAGCGAGTCGTCGCGACGGGCCCGCTGCAGCTCGGACGCCAGCTTGATCCGCTGCGCCTCGCCACCCGACAGCTCGGTGGCGGGTTGCCCGAGCCGGAGGTAGCCGAGCCCGACCTGCCGCAGCGTCTCGAGGCTGCGTCGGGCGGTCGGCAGGTCCGACAGGAAGACGTAGGCCTCGTCCACCGTGAGGGCGAGGACGTCGGCGACAGACCTTCCCTCGTACGTGACCTGCAGCGTCTCCTCGTTGTAGCGGGTGCCGTGGCACGCCGGGCAGGCGGCGTAGGTGCCGGGGAGGAACAGCAGCTCCACGGACACGAAGCCCTCGCCGTCGCAGGTCTGGCAGCGGCCCTCGGCGACGTTGAAGGAGAAGCGTCCTGGGCCGTACCCTCGCGACTGGGCCTGCTCCGTCTGCGCGAACAGCCTGCGCACCCCGTCGAACAGCCCCGTGTACGTCGCCAGGTTGCTGCGCGGGGTACGGCCGATGGGTGCCTGGTCCACCCGCACGACGCGGTCGAAGAGCTCCGCGCTGCGGGACTCGAGCTCCGCCACCAGGCTCGACTTCCCCGACCCGCTGACCCCGGTGATGGCAGTGAGGACGCAGGTCGGCACATCGACGTCGAGGCCCTGCAGGTTGTGCAGGTCCAGGGCCCGCAGCTCGATCCACGCCTGCGGCTCACGATGGAGCGACGGCACCCGCTCGGCCCTCCCGAACAGGTGCTCGCTGGTCGCGGACTCCTTCACCCGCTCCAGGTCCGCGACGGGGCCGCTGTGCAGGACCTCGCCCCCGCCCTCGCCGGCTCCGGGTCCGATGTCGACGACCCAGTCGGCTCGTCGCACGACGTCGAGGTCGTGCTCCACCACGAACAGCGAGTTGCCCGCGGCCTTCAGCCGCTCGAGCACGGTCATGAGCGGCTCGGCGTCGGCCGGGTGCAGTCCGGCCGACGGCTCGTCGAGCACGTAGACGACCCCGAACAGCCCGGACCGGAGCTGGGTGGCGATCCGCAGCCGCTGCGTCTCGCCGGGCGAGAGGGTGGTGGTGTGCCGCCCCATGCTGAGGTAGCCCAGACCGAGCTCGATCAGCACCTCGATCCGCGCGACCAGGTCCGCCCTGATGCGCGCCGCGGCCTCCCGCACGGCACCCTCGGCGGCGATGGGTGCTGTTGCCCAGGCGACCACCTCGTCGAGCGGTAGGGCGTTGACCTCCGCGATGCTCAGACCGGCGACGGTGACGGCCAGGGCCTCCGGGCGCAGGCCGCTGCCCCCGCACGCCGGGCACGGCATGGCCTCGACGAAGCGCAGCGCGCGGTCACGGCTCTGCTGGCTCTTGCTGTCGGCCAGGGTGTGCATCACGTGCTTGCGGGCCGACCAGAACTTGCCGTAGTAGCCGTAGTCGACCCGGTCGCGCTCGGGCTTGATGAGCACGCTTGGCTGCTCGTCGCTCCACAGCAGGAAGTCCCGGTCCTTCTTCTTCAGCTTCCGGAACGGGACGTCGACGTCGATGCCGAGGCCGGTCACGACGCTGCGCAGGTTGACGCCCTGCCACGCGCCGGGCCAGGCGGCGATGGCGCCCTCCCGGATGCTCAGCGACGGGTCCGGGACCATCAGCTCCTCGGTGACGTCGTGCGCCTCCCCGAGTCCGTGGCAGACCGGGCAGGCGCCGGCTGGGGTGTTCGGGGAGAACGCCTCGGCCTCCAGGTGAGCGGCGCCGGACGGATAGCTGCCGGCCCTGCTGTAGAGCATCCGCAGCAGGTTCGACAGCGTCGTCAGCGTGCCGATCGTCGATCGCGAGCTGGGCGCTCCGCGCCGCTGCTGCAGGGCCACCGCCGGTGGCAGCCCGGTGATGTCTCGGACGTGCGGTGCGGCGACCTGCTGCAGCAGCCGGCGGGCGTACGGCGCCACCGACTCGAAGTAGCGGCGCTGCGCTTCCGCGTAGAGGGTGCCGAACGCCAGCGATGACTTCCCTGACCCGGAGATGCCGGTGAAGACGACCAGCGCGTTGCGCGGCACGTCGACGTCGACGTCCTTCAGGTTGTGCTCGGTCGCGCCTCGCACGTGCACGAAGCCGTCGTCGCTGAGATCCATCCCTGGGGAGTACCCCGTCGGGCTGCTCTCAGTGCACGCGCCGGGCGCGCAGGACGGTGTCGTCGACGTGGTGGGCGCCTGCACCGCTCTCGGGGACGACCCGAGGCCGTTCCTCGTCGACCTCGATGACCCAGTCGTCGTCGAGCAGGGCCTTCACCATCGCCGGCCAGACGTAGTCGGCCGGGTCGGGCCCGCCTTCGTGCTGCTCGCGGTGCTCGATGCCGGCGTGGTGCACGAGCAGCAGCCGTCCGCCTGGCCGCACTGCCGCGAGCAGGGCCCGCTCGGCGGACCGGTCGGGTGTCCGGAGCAGCGCCGGGTAGTGCGCCGTCACCAGGTCGAACGGCTCGAGCTCCGCCTCGGCGATCCCGGCGTGCACCCAGTGGATCTCGACCCCGGCGTCGCGGGCGTGGCCGGCTGCCCGCTCGAGAGCCACCTGCGACACCTCCAGCGCTGTCACCTGCCAGCCCTGACGGGCCAGCCAGACCGCGTCGGCACCCTCGCCGCAGCCGACGTCCAGCACCCGACCGGGCATGAGGCCCGCGACCTCCGCGACGAGGGCGCCGTTGGGGTTGCCGCTCCACATCCGGTCGTGCTCGGCGTATCGCTTGTCCCACTCGGCCTGGACGGGATCGGTCATGCGCGCAGCCTGGCAGGTCAGCTCGTGAGCACGACGAGCTGCTGCGTCGCGCGAGTCATCGCGACATAGCGGTCGACGGCGCCTTCGACGCCTTCCCCGAAGGCCTGCGGGTCGACCAGGACGACCAGGTCGAACTCGAGGCCCTTGCTGAGCTCGGGCGTCAGGGAGCGGACGCGTGCCGTGGCGGTGAAGGTCGGGTCGCCGATGACGCAGGCGATGCCGTCGCTGTTCGCCTCGAGCCAGGTCGCCAGGACCCCGTCCCGGTCGCCGGTCGTGCCGTGCACGACCGGGACGCCACTGCTGCGGATGGAGGTGGGCACGTTGGCGTCGGGCAGCATCGCGCGGATGACCGGCTCCGCCTCGGCCATGACCTCCTCGGGTGTCCGGTAGTTGATGCTGAGCGAGGCCAGTGTGATCCGGTC
>JAODNF010000429.1 GCA_025464915.1 Frankiales bacterium
GCCATGTGCGTCGGCAGGCCCCACTCCGCCAGCCGGGCGACGGTCCACTCCTCGGCAGCGTCGGCTTGCAACGGCGACAGGACGGTGGCGACCCGCATCCGGTTCACTGCCCCTTCCTCGGCCACACCTCAACAACGGCGTCGCCGCCGCTTGCTCGCGCTCCTTCCCCGACCGTCAGCTGATCAACCGGAACCTCGGCACGCCCTCACCCTCCGGAGCGGGCCTCCCGGTGGACGGGTCCACGCGGGCGGTGAAGTCCTCGAGCGTGCGAACGGCGAACGGTGGCCCGTCGACCGGGTAGAGCGGCAGGTACACGACCGTCGTCCGGCTCTCGTCGTTGGCGTCGTGGCCGAGTCCGAGGACGAGGTACCGCGGACCCTTGTAGTGCTGGTAGGTGCCGGTCACTAGGTTCACGGGATGCGTCGTCCTTCGTCCGGCCAGGTCCTCGGTGCGTTCCTCGGAAGCGCCGGGGTGACGCACTTCGTGGCTCCTGGGTTCTTCGACAAGATCGTGCCGCACGCCCTGCCCGGCCCCGCACGGGCCTGGACCTACGTGAGCGGCGTCGCCGAGATGGGCGTCGGGGCCGGGGTCCTCACGTCCCCCCGCAAGGGCGGTCTGATCGCCGCAGCCCTGTTCCTGGCGGTGTTCCCGGGCAACATCCAGCAGGCCGTCGACGCCACCAGCACCCAGGACAAGGTGATCAGCTACGCACGTCTGCCGCTGCAGGTGCCGCTCGTGATCTGGGGGCTGAAGGTCAGTAGAGCCGCTGGTCGGCGAGGGTCGCGCGTCCCAGCTCGATGAGCGGGGGGATCCGTTCCTGGAACCCGTCGAAGCCCTCACCCACCATGGCGCCGAGCCTGGCGCGCATGACGATGCCGGCGCAGACGACCGCGAGCTTGAAGAAGCCGAAAGACAGGTACCACGGCAGGACGTCGATCGACAGGCCGCTCTTGGCTGCGTAAGCCTCCGCCACCTGCGTGCGGGTCGGGAAGCCCGGCATGCCCGTGACGGCGGAGACGACCGAGCCGCCGGAGCGGACGCCGGTGTCGTCGGCCTGCAGCCAGTAGACGAGCAGGATGCCGAGGTCGGCGAGCGGGTCGCCGAGGGTCGACATCTCCCAGTCGAGGACGGCGTTGATCCGGCCGACCTCGGTCGGGTGCAGCATCGTGTTGTCGAGGCGGTAGTCGCCGTGCACGATCGTGTTGCGCTGCGACGCGGGCATCTTGTCGGCCAGGTCCTTGGCGAGGGCGTCGACGAACTCCATGCCCTCGATGCGGGTCGCCTCCCACTGCTGACCCCAGCGCTTCACCTGCCGCGCCATGTAGCCGTCGGGGCGCCCGAACTCGCCGAGACCGACGGACGCGTAGTCGACCGAGTGCAGCCGGGCGAGCACGTCGATGAGGCCCTCCGCGACCTTGCCCTTGTCCTCGGGCGCCTCGGCGTAGCCGGCAGGGAAGGCGGTGGTGACGATGTGCCCCTCGACCCGCTCCATCACGTAGAACGGCTGGCCCAGGACGGCCGCGTCCTCGCAGAAGTGCCGCATCGTCGGGACGGGCACGTCGGTCTTGTTGAGGCCGCTCATGACCCGGTACTCGCGACCCATGTCGTGGGCCGTGGGGAGGATCTGGCCCAGCGGTGGCCGCCGCAGCACGAGCGACCCAGCGGGGGAGTCGAGGCGGTACGTCAGGTTGCTCTTGCCGCCCGCGATGAGGGTGACCGAGAGGTCCTTCCAGGCCGGCTCCTCCAGGTGCTCGGCGAGGTACGGTCCGACGACAGCGGGGTCTGCTCCTTCAGCCATGCGTGCAACGTATCTAGGCTGCCCCCGTGTCCGTGCGCCTGGTCGACCGACAACCGGTCGTCGCCCCCGAGTCGCTGGTGGCCGGCCTCGTGCCGCCGCCGCGCTTCGACGGCGTGCGCTTCTCGACGTACGTCCCTCAGGACCCCAGCCAGGCTGCTGCCGTCACCGCTCTCGAGGGCTTCCTCGTCACGCCCCACAAGCGCTTCCTGCGCAAGGCTGCGCCGGTCACGCCGGGGATCTACCTGGACGGCGGCTTCGGCGTCGGCAAGACGCACCTGCTCGCCTCGCTCTGGCACGCTGCCGAGGGCCCGAAGGCCTACTGCACCTTCGTGGAGCTGACGCACCTCGTCGGGGCGCTCACCTTCAGCGGCACGGTCGAGGCACTCGCTGCCCACTCCCTGCTGTGCATCGACGAGTTCGAGCTCGACGACCCCGGTGACACGGTCCTCGTCAGCACCCTGCTCAGCCGCCTCGTCGACGAGGGCGTCCGCATCGCCTGCAGCTCCAACACCCTGCCCGACGCCCTCGGCGAGGGCCGCTTCGCCACCGGCGACTTCCTGCGCGAGATCCAGGGCCTGTCCGCCCGCTTCACCTCGGTCCGCGTCGACGGCGAGGACTACCGGCACCGCGGGCTGCCGGACGCACCGAGGCCGCTGGACCGCCAGGAGCTGCTCCTGCGGGCGACGGAGGGCACGTCGTACGACGGGTTCGAGGCCGTCCTGGACCACCTGGCCCGGCTCCACCCCTCTCGCTACGGCGCACTCCTGGACGGGCTGTCGCTCGTCTGCCTCGACCGCGTCGTCCCGGTCACCGACCAGAACCACGCCCTGCGCCTGGTCGTGCTCGTCGACCGCCTCTACGACCGGGACCTGCCTGTCGCCACCAGCGGTGTGCCGCTCGACGAGCTCTTCCCTCCCGAGCTGCTGAGCGGCGGGTACCGGAAGAAGTACCTCCGTGCCATCAGCCGGCTCACCGCTCTCGCCCGTCAGGGCGAGACGCGGTAGCTCAGGCAGACGGTGCCGTTCGCGAAGCTGCGGGTGCCGGTCAGCTCGAGGTCCAGGCGGAGGTCGGCCGGGAGGGCCCGCTTGCCGCCGCCGACGACGACTGGCACCGCGATGACGTGCAGCACGTCCACCAGGCCGGCGCGGAGCGCCTGTCCGGCCAGGTCGGCACCGCCGACGCTGAGGTCGCGATCGGCACTGGCCTTCAGCGCGCGGACCAGGTCAGCGTCGAAGTCCCGCTCCAGCCTGGTGCGAGCGGTGTCGACCTCATTCAGAGTCCGGGAGAACACGACCTTGTCTGCGTCGCGCCACACCTGTGCGAAGTCCTGGCTGACGGGATCGGCGTCATCGGCGGTCTCCCAGTAGCGCATGGTCTGCCACATCCGACGTCCGTAGAGGGCCGTGCCGACCGTGCGCTCGAGGTCGCCCGCGAACCGGTGCACCTCCTCGTCCGGCCGTGCCCAGCCGAAGGAGCCGGACGCGTCCTCGACGTAGCCGTCCAGCGAGCAGATGGGGGCGTAGACCAGGTGCGCCATGCCAGGCACTCTGGCAGAAGGGTCAGGCGGCCTGGGGCAGCCGGGTCTGGACGTTGTTGCAGGCCTCGCAGACGTCCTCGGGGATGATGCCGCGCCTCATGAGATGACCGAAGATGATGCAGCCGACGCAGATCGCGAACACCGACTCGAGCGTCGCGAAGACGACCATCAGGGCGAGCAGGACCTGCGGGCCGAGGACGAAGCCGAGGGCCACCAGGATCACGGTCAGGGTGGTCACCGTGGCGCCGATGGCCTGAGCGAAGCGCTTCGGTGGTCCGGGGACGAGCTTCTCATCACCGACTCTCGGCGCGACGACCTTGGTGGCAAGCTGACCGAGCGGGCTGAGCTTGGGACCGGTGAGGACACGGGCGAGGAAGCCGAGCGCGATGGGGACGGTCAGCCACAGGAAGCCGTGGTCGACGAAGCTCAGCAGCAGCGTGCCCAGGCTGAGCACGACGACGCCGCCGGCGACCGTGCGCGCAGCGACCTCGTTGACGGGGTTGGGGAACGAGATGAGGGACACGCCCACTCCTGCAGGTCGGACTGAATTGCCTATCGACCTTAAGGGTTTTGATCTCCGTTGTGTTCCGCGACCCGGGTTGCGATCACGTGTCGGTCAGCGGCCGCCGGGGGATGGGCAGGCTCGCCGGCAGCCGGATCGCGAGTCCGCGCCGGCGGCGGCGAACCCTGGACGCCTCGAGGTCGGCGATGAGCCTCTCCCGAGCAAGGCGTCGCTCTCGATCCGCGTTCATGCCAGGTCCTTGCCCCCCGGCACGTTCCTCACACGAGAGGTTCCAGTACCTCCGAGGGGATGAACAGCTGCGCCCGGTGGAGCACCGCGGCCGGGTCGACCGTGAAGTCGTTCGGGGAGATCGGCGAGCCGCTGCGGACCAGCAGGTCGCCGATGGCGGCGATCATCGCGCCGTTGTCGGTGCACAGCCGCATCGGCGGCACCCGCAGGTGGACACCGGCGGAGGCGCAGCGCTCCTCCGCGCTGTCCCGCAGCCGCTTGTTCGCTGCGACGCCACCGACGATCACGAGGGTGTCGACGCCGTGCGTCCGGCAGGCGAGCAGCGCCTTGCTGACGAGGACGTCCACCACGGCCTCTTGGAAGCTCGCGGCCACGTCGTTCGTCGAGATGCCGGGGTCCACCCCCTTCTCGACGTACCTCGCCACTGCGGTCTTGAGGCCGCTGAACGAGAACTCGAGCTCCTGCCCTGCCTTGGCCAACGGACCCATCAGCGGCCGCGGGAAGGCGATCGCCCGCGGATCGCCCTCGCGCGCGGCCCGGTCGATCGCCGGGCCACCGGGGTAGCCGAGGCCCAGCAGGCGCGCGACCTTGTCGAACGCCTCGCCGGCCGCGTCGTCCCAGGTGTCGGACAGGTGCACGATGCGCTCGCCGACGAGGTCGCGGACCAGCAGCAGGCTGGTGTGGCCGCCGCTCACGATGAGGATGACGCAGGGACTCGGCAACGGCCCGTGCTCGAGGGTGTCCGCGGCCGCGTGCCCCGCGAGGTGGTGCACGGCGTAGATGGGCACGTCGAGGGCGAGCGCGTACGACTTGGCCGCGGCGATCCCGACCTGAAGCGCGCTCGTGAGGCCAGGCCCCGCGGTGACCGCGATGGCGCCGACGTCCTTCAGGCTCAGGCTCGCGTTCTCGAGCGCCGCGTTGACCATCGGCACCATGGCGTTGACGTGCGCCCGCGCCGCGACCTCCGGCACGACGCCGCCGAAGCGGGCGTGCTCGTCCATGCTGCTCGCCAGGGCGTCACCGAGCAGCACCCCGTCGCGGACGAAGCCGACACCGGTCTCGTCGCACGACGTCTCGATGCCCATCACGATCGTCACCCGCCCAGGCTAATCCCCCCGCGAGTGGCTACAGCACTTCGGTTTTCGGCCCGATTTTCGAAGTGCTGTAGCCAGTCACGGCTAGTCAGACGAGGAACCTGGTCAGGGGGCTGTCGGGCGGGAGGTGCTCGATGCGGCTGGGAGCGGCTTCCATCCGCTGCAGGAGCCCGGGAAGGTCCGCGGCGTCGGCGAGCTCGATGCCGACGAGGGCCGGACCTGTCTCGCGGTTGTTGCGCTTCACGTACTCGAACAGCGTGATGTCGTCGTCTGGGCCGAGGACGCTGTCGAGGAAGTTCCGGAGCGCACCGGGCTCCTGGGCGAACTCGACGAGGAAGTAGTGCTTGCGGCCCTCGAAGACGGCGGCCCGCTCGACGATCTCGGCGTAGCGGCTGACGTCGTTGTTGCCCCCGCTGACGACGCACAGCACCGTGAGTCCCGGCTCGAGCTCGAGCACGCCCAGAGCCGCCGCCGACAGGGCTCCGGCGGGCTCGGTCACGATGCCCTCGACCTGGTAGTACTCGAGCATCTCGGAGCACACCCGACCGGCAGAGACGCTGACGACCTCGGCGTGGCGCAGCACCGCGAAGGGAATGTCGCCGACCCGCCGCACGGCGGCGCCGTCGACGAAGGTGTCGAGCTCCTGCAGGCTCACCGGCTTGCCGGCGGCCTGCGCCGCGGCGAGCGACGTCGCGCCCTCGGGCTCGACCCCGATGACCCGCACGGACGGGTGCCGCTCCCGCAGCCAGGTCACCGTGCCGGCCATCAGGCCGCCGCCACCGATGGGGACCACGACGACGTCCGGCACCCTGTCGAGCTGCGCGATCGCCTCCGCGATCACGGTGCCCTGGCCGGTCACGGTCCGCTCATCGTCGAAGGCGGGTACGACGGTGGCACCGATCGCGATGGCCCGGCTGCTCGCGGCGGCGGACGCCTCGTCGTAGGTGTCACCGACGAGCTCGACCCGGACGTGGTGCCCGCCGAGCGCGGCGATCCGGTCGCGCTTCTGCCGCGGCGTCGTCCGCGGAAGGAAGACGGTCCCGCGCACCCTGAGCGCCGAGCACGCGAACGCCAGTCCCTGCGCGTGGTTGCCCGCGCTCGCGCAGACGACGCCCTTGGCCCGCTCCTCCTCGGTAAGCTGCGAGATGAGGTTGTAGGCGCCCCGCAGCTTGTAGGAGCGGACCGCCTGCAGGTCCTCGCGCTTCAGCCAGACCTCCCCGCCGATCCGGGCGGAGAGCCGGTCGCTGCGGTGGACCGGGGAGCGGCGCACGACGCCCTCGAGCCGGCGTGCTGCGTCCTCGACTGCTGCGGCGTCCACGAGACCAGAGGCTACTGACAGCCCCCACCGTTGCCGTTACGTTGCGAGAACGTGTTCTAGGGGGAGGCCCAGTGCCCAGTGCTCCGAAGTCCGTCGAGGGCTGGAACCTCGTCAAGACCATGCTCGACGACCTCGGCGCGCAGGTCATCGCCGACGCCGAGACCGAGCTCGAGCTGGTCGAGGGGCTGCGGGTGCTGGCGCGCGTGACGGCCCTGAGCGCCGAGGTCAGCCTCGACGTCGACCCGGAGAAGCCGTGGTTCTTCAGCATGGACACCGAGGCGCGCTACGTCGGCGGCCCCAACCCGGACGGCGAGTACCACCTCGCGATGATCGACGGGAAGCACACCTACCGGATCCGCGGCCGCCGCAACTCGGTCGCCTACCTGGGCTTCCAGGTGCTCGCCGGCGTCGGGCTGACGCCACGGCGACAGGCGGTCTACCTCAGCGACCACCAGCTGACGCTCGACGAGGACGGCCGGTTCGAGCTGGTCCTCTCTCCGACCGAGCAGCCGGGCCACTGGGTGCAGATCCCGGACGACTCGAGCGCCATCATCGTGAGGCAGTACGTCGGGGACCGCGGTGCAGAGGAGCTGGCCGAGTTCGAGATCGACGCGCTGGAGCCGGCAGGGGAGCCGCCGCTGCCGTCGGACGCCACGATCGGCGAGGCGCTGACCGGCATGGGCTGGACCATCATGAAGCTCGCCACCCTGCACAAGACGATCAAGCCCGAGCTGCTGACGATGCCGAACGTGCTCGTCACCGCCGAGGCCGCGGCGCTCGGCAGCGCGGACACGACGCCGGACAACCTCTACCTGATCGGAACGTTCCGGCTGGAGCCGAACCAGGCGCTGGTCGTCGACTTCGTCCCGCCGCAGTCGCGGTACTGGTCCTGCACCCTCGAGAACATCTGGCACGAGTGCATCGAGCCGCGTCGGCGCCGCTCGTCCACGACCAACGTGCTGGCCGAGGAGAAGGACGGCCGGGTGCGGCTCGTCATCAGTGCCACCGATCCCGGCACGCCGAACTGGCTCGACACCGGCGGCCGTCACCGCGGTTTCGTCATCCTGCGCTGGCTCGACGGTGCGGCCGCCCCCGAGCTGACGACCGAGGTGATCGAGCTGTGAACGAGCGCCTCGAGCTCGACCGCAACGTGGCGAATGCGATCGACACCACCGGCTTCGACGACCTCGGCGGCGACACCTGGCGCGAGGGCGCCGAGCGTGTCGTCGCCGACCTGCAAGGCCCGGCGCAGCTGCACGACATCGGGGTCGAGGTCGCGATCGGTGACCTGCAGGCCTACCTGACGACCCGGCTGCGCATCACCGACCACCGCAAGCAGCACCCGGAGATCGACCGGCCGATCGTGCGGCCGCTCATCGTCGTCGGTCAACCACGGACCGGCACGACGATCCTGTTCGACCTCCTCGCCCAGGACCGGGGCTTCCGGGTGCCGCGAAGCTGGGAGGTCGACAAGCCGTGCCCCCCGCCCGAGCTGTCTACGTACTCCACCGACCCCCGGATCGCGGAGGTGCAGGCCCAGTACGACCTGGTCGACTCGATGATCCCCGGTTTCAGCGCCTTCCACGAGGTCGGGGCGGAGCTCGCGCAGGAGTGCGTGCGGATCACCGGTTGCGACTTCAAGTCGATGATCCACTCCATCCAGTTCGTGCTGCCCGACTACAACCGCTGGCTGCTGCACGAGGCCGACCTCACGAGCGCCTACGCCTGGCACAAGGCCTTCCTGCAGCACCTGCAGTCGAGGGTGCCGGCCGAGCAGTGGCTGCTGAAGTCGCCGGCGCACCTGTGGCACCTGCCGACGCTCCGCGCTGCGTACCCGGACGCCGTCGTCATCCACACGCACCGCGACCCGCTCAAGGTCATCAGCTCCATCAGTGCCCTGACCAACTCGCTGCGGCAGCTGACGACGGACCAGACCACCGTGCCGCTCGCGGCGGAGCAGTACGCCGACGACATCGCGGTCGGCCTGGACCGCGCCGTCGCGGCGCACCGCGACGGGGTGTTCCCGAAGGAGCAGGTCGTCGACCTGCACTTCACCCAGTTCGTCGCCGACCCGATCGGGCAGATCCAGCGGCTCTACTCCGAGATCGGGCGGGACTTCACGCCCGAGGTCGAGCAGCGGATGCGGGACTTCCTCGCGGCCCACCCGGGCGACGGCGGTGGCGGTGGGAAGCGCTACACGTTCGCTGACACCGGCTTGGCCGAACGGGAGGTGCGGGAGCGCACGCGGGAGTACGTCGACACGTTCGGGATCGAGTTGGAGACCGTCCGCTGAGGGTGGGCTAGGGTGCGGCTTGCGACGCCTCGAGGAAGCCGGTGGGACTCCGGCACGGTCGCGCCACTGTGAGCCCTCGCGAGAGGGCGAGTCAGACACTCGAGGTCACGCGACGCCCATCACGCAACAGGGACGCTGGATCCCTTCAGGAGGCACCACATGACCACCCCGAACCTCACGGCCGCGCCGATCGACACCGCTGCCGTCGACGTCTCCGGCCTCGCCGGGGCGCTCTGGCTGATCGGCGCCGCGGTCTTCGCGCTGCTCGCCATCTTCTTCATCGGCCTCGACCAGGGAATGGTCTCGGTCTTCGGCAGTGACCTGCACGTGCACGAGTTCGTGCACGACGGCCGGCACTTCCTCGGCTTCCCCTGCCACTAGGCAACCATGGAGCGGAAGTTCGTCCTCCGCGGCTTCGCTTCCGGCGCCCTCGCCGGGCTGCTCTCGTTCGTCTTCGCACGCATCTTCGCTGAGCCGGTGATCGCCCGCGCGATCGACTACGAGAGCGCGCGCGACGCCGCCCAGGCGGCCCTCGATAAGGCCGCCGGCCTGCCGGTCGCACCGGCCGGTGCGGAGCTCTTCAGCCGGACCGTCCAGCAGGACATCGGCATCGCCGTTGCGCTCGTCCTGTTCGGGATGGCCCTGGGCGCGCTGCTCGCCGTCGTGTTCACGCTGACCCAGCGCGGGTCGGCGCGGCACGTCCGGCCCCGGACGCTGGCCCTGCTGCTCTCGGGTGCCGGGTTCGTCAGCGTCTACCTCGTGCCGTTCCTGAAGTACCCCGCCAACCCGCCGGCGGTCGGGCACGAGGACACCATCGAGACCCGCGGGTCGCTCTACCTCGTCATCCAGGTCGTGTCCGTCGTCGCGATGGTCCTCGCCGTGCAGCTGGGACGAGCCCTCGCGCGGACGCGAGGCAGCTGGCAGGCGTCGCTGCTCGCGGGCCTCGCCTACCTCGTGGTCGTCGGGGTGACGATGGCGCTGCTGGACCCCGTGCACGAGACGCCCGGTCCGCTGCGGGACGCGAGCGGGACGATCGTGCTGGGCGGCTTCGACCCGGACGACCTCTACCGGTTCCGCCTCTACGCCCTGGGCGGCCAGCTGATCCTGTGGGGCGTCCTCGGCCTGATCCTCGGGCCATGGGCCGAGAAGGCGCTGAAGCAGTCCGGTCGACCCGTCGTGGTCAGCCGCGAGCCGGCACGCGTCTGAGGACGCAGTCCGCGCACAGCCCGCCGCCCGGCACCTCGTAGAAAAGGCAGCAGGTGGCGCGTCGGTCCCCGACCATCTCGCCTTTCAGAGGCAGCATGTCGAGCATCTCGGCGGCCCACGGACGGGCCGCCGGGAGCTCGAGTACGCGCGGGGCGGCGTGCAGGGCCGACGCGACGTTGCCCCACATCAGCCGAGTGCTGAGTCTCGACCGCTCGATCACGGGTGTCAGGGCGGCGACCACCTTCTCGAGCAACTGCTCCGGCGTGACGTCGCGCCATCCCTCGTACCTGCTCATGCCGAGCTGCACCGCACCCTCGGTGTCCCTGCGCAGCAGGGCCGCCGGGTCGGGCAGGACCCCGTCCCGGACGACGCAACCGAGGGTCGCGCCCCAGAGGCGGGCCGCCAGTCCGAGCACGTAGGTCGACTCGCCGACGCGCCTCGAGACACCGCCGAGGCGGGCGCTGATGCGGTCGGCGATGCGGTCGTCGGCGGCCAGGGGCACGAAGCCCGCGTCCGTGGTGAGCGCCACCGGCCAGGTGCTCGGGGCCGCGAGCGCGAGCCACACCTCGTTCTCGGTCGCCGGCCTCATCGCCCGGAATCCTAGAGTGGTCAGGTGCGAGAGATCCGGGTCATCGGCATCGGGGCAGGTGACCCCGAGCACCTGACGCTGCAGGCCGTCCGGGCCATGAACGAGTGCCAGGTCTTCCTGCACATGGACAAGGGCTCCGAGAAGGACTCGCTGGCCGAGCTCCGACGCTCGATGCTCGCCGACCACATGACCGGCACCTACGAGTGGGTCGAGGTGCCTGACCCGTCCCGTGACCGCACCGGACCCGAGTACGAGGGAGCCGTCACCGACTGGCACACCGCACGGGCAGCCCTGTACGACGACTGCCTCGCGTCGCACGAGGGGGTGCTCGGCATCCTGGTCTGGGGCGATCCTGCGCTCTACGACAGCACGCTGCGCGTCATCGCCCTGATGCAGACGCCGGTGGCCGTCACGGTCATCCCTGGCATCACCTCCCCGCAGACCCTGGCCGCCGCCCACGCCGTGACCTGGAACCGGATCGCAGGTGCGGTGCACGTCACCACGGGCCGAAGGCTCCGGGCTGAGGGCATGACCGCATCCGACGTGATCGTGATGCTCGACAGCCAGAACAGCTTCCTCGGACTGGACCCTTCCATCGAGATCTTCTGGGGCGCCTACCTCGGCACCCCCGACGAGATCCTGCTGTCGGGGACGATCGGCTCCGTCGGCGCCGAGATCGAGAAGGTCCGCGCGGGGGCGCGTGTCGAGCACGGCTGGATCATGGACACCTACCTGCTGCGGCAGGCCACGTGATCACCGTCGTCGGCATCGGCGCCGACGGCTGGGACGGGCTGACTCCCGCCGCCCAGCTGGCCATCTCGACCGCCCCCTTGCTCCTAGGCGCACCCCGTCAGCTCGCGCTCGTCCCGGTCCCGGGCACCCCGTGGACGGCCCTGTCGGAGCTCGACGCGCTGCTCGCGGACGACTGCGTCGTGCTGGCCTCGGGCGACCCGATGCACTACGGCATCGGGGCCACCCTGGCACGCGCGCGCGAGGTGCGGGTCATTCCCTCGGTGTCGAGCATCTCGCTGGCCTGCGCCCGGCTCGGGTGGGCGCAGCAAGACGTGCGGGTCGTCTCCCTCGTAGGGAGGGCGCGATCGCTCGGTCCGCTCCGCGACGCCGAGCGCCTGCTGGTGCTCGCTGCCGATGCCTCGACACCTGAGCTCGTGGCGGATCTGCTTGCTGCACAGGGCTTCTCGGCCTCTTCGGTCCGGGTCCTGTCCGACCTCGGCGGTCCGGGCGAGCGCGAGGGCGAGCCGTTCGGCGACCTCAACGTCATCGCCGTCGAGTGCGCGGGCGCTGCCCTGCCGAGTGTTGCGGGCCTACCGGACGATGCCTTCGAGAACGACGGGCAGATCACCAAGCGGGAGGTGCGGGCGGTCGTTCTGGCGCTGCTCCAGCCGTTCCCCGGGCAGCTGCTCTGGGACGTCGGCGCCGGCACCGGATCGGTCGGGATCGAGTGGGCCCGCGCAGGAGGGACGGTCGCGGCCGTGGAGCGCGACACCGGCAAGGCCGAGCGGGTGCTGCGCAACGCATCGTCGCTCGGGGTGCTCGTGGACGTCTTGGTCGGGGAAGCGCCTGACGCCCTCTCGTCGCTTGCTCAGCCGGATGCTGTCTTCGTCGGCGGCGGAGCCACGGTGCCCGGGCTGCTCGATGCCTGCTGGGACGCGCTCGGTCCCGACGGCCGGCTGGTCGTCAACGCGGTCACGGCGGAGTCGGAAGCCGTCGTCCTCGCCTGGCAGGCGAAGCACGGCGGTTCGCTCACGCGGCTGTCGGTGCAGCGGACGGCGCCGGTCGGCTCGTTCACCGGGTGGAAGCCGATGACGACCGTGACCATCTGGTCGGTGACGCGATGACGGTGTTCTTCGTCGGCGCGGGTCCCGGTGCTGCGGACCTCGTGACCGTGCGGGCGCTGCGGCTGCTGGAGAAGGCGTCCGTCGTCGTCTACGCCGGAGCGCTCGTGCCGACGGAGCTGCTCGCCTCCTGCCCGCCCGGCGCGCGCCTCGTGGACAGCGCGTCGCTCGATCTGGACCAGATCCTGGCGGTGCTGAGCGAGTCCCACGACGCGGGTCGGGACGTCGTACGCCTGCACTCCGGCGACCCCTCCGTCTTCAGCGCCGTCGCGGAGCAGGCCCGCCGGCTCGACGCGCTCGGCATCCCGTGGGAGGTCGTGCCGGGCGTGCCCGCCTTCGCGGCAGCGGCGGCAGCGCTGAAGCGGGAGCTGACAGCACCCTCGGTGGCCCAGACGGTGATCCTGTCCCGCATCTCGGTCGACGCGACCCCGATGCCCGAGGGCGAGGACCTGGCCTCGCTCGCCCGGTCGCGGTCGACGCTGGTGCTCCACCTCGCGGTGCAGCACATCGAGCGGGTCGTCGAGGAGCTCACCCCGTCGTACGGCCTGGACTGCCCGGTCGCCGTCGTGGCCCGCGCATCCCGTCCGGACGAGGTGATCCTGCGCGGGACCCTCGGTGACATCGAGGCCCAGGTCCGCTCCGCGAAGGTGAAGCGCACGGCGGTGATCGTCGTCGGCCGGGTGCTCGCGGCCGAGGGCTTCCCGGACAGCCACCTCTACTCGACCGAGCGGGGCCGTTGATCCTCGTCCTCGGCGGGACGGCCGAGGCCCGAGAGCTCGCCTACCGGGTGCCCGTCCTGACGTCGTTGGCCGGACGGATCCGGGAGCCCGACCTGCCCGTCGGGGACGTGCGGGTCGGCGGGTTCGGGGGGGTCTCAGGGCTGGTCGCCTGGCTGCAGGAGCACCGGCCGCGCGCAGTGGTCGATGCCACGCACCCGTTCGCGGCGCAGATGTCTGCTCATGCCGTGGAGGCGTGCAGCGCTGTCGGCGTACCCCTCCTGAGGCTGCAGCGCCCCGGGTGGGTCGAGGGCCCGGGTGACCGGTGGCGGCGCGTCCCGTCGCTCGAGGCGGCGGCGGAGGCAGTGGGGGACCGCACGGTCCTCCTGACCACCGGGCGTCAGGCAGTGCAGCCGTTCCTCGGGCTCTCGCGCGTCGTGCTGCGCGCGATCGAGCGTCCCGACGGCATCCCGGACTCGTGGGTGTGCGTGCTGGGCCGGCCGCCGTGGTCGCTCGAGGACGAGCTGTCGCAGATCGCCGAGCACGGCATCGAGGCACTCGTCACGAAGGACTCCGGCGGTCCCGCAGCCCCCAAGCTCGAGGCGGCACGCGAGCTCGGCCTCGAGGTGATCGTCGTGGACCGTCCGCCCGTGCTCGCCGACGTCGTCGTGACGACCGTCGAGGCCGCCCGCGAATGGACACTGCGCTTCGAAGATCCGGGCTGAAAGCGAAGCGCAGTGTCCATTCACGCCGGGTAGCGGCGGGGCGTGTAGACGGCCTTCGTGCCGTCGGGCCGCTCGAGGACGCGGGTCGTCGAGGAGCCGACCAGGACCAGGGTGCGCATGTCGACGAGCTCGGGGTCAAGGTCCCCGAGGGTCGTGACGATGACGCGCTCGGTCGGCCCGCCGACGTCGCGCCCGAGGACGACGACGTTGTCGGGCGTCCGGTGCTCGAGCAGCACGTCGCGCATCGCGCCGACCTGCCAGGGCCGGGCCTTGGAGCGCGGGTTGTAGATCGCGATGACCAGGTCGGCCTTGGCCGCGAGGGAGAGCCGCTCGGTGACGACCTCCCACGACTTGAGGCGGTCGGACAGGCTGATCACGCAGAAGTCGTGCCCGAGGGGAGCGCCGACCCGGGCGGCGACCGCCTGCGCCGCGGTGAGGCCGGGGACGGTGCGGACGTGGACGTCCGGGTAGTCCTCCGCGGCCTCCCAGACGGCCGTGGCCATCGCGAAGACGCCGGGGTCACCACTCGACACGACGGCGACCCGCTTGCCGGCGCGGGCCAGGTCGAGAG
>JAODNF010000062.1 GCA_025464915.1 Frankiales bacterium
CGCGGGCTCGGAGGCGGTAGCCCTGCGCTGGGCCTCCGCCTGCGCACGCCACCAGGCGTCGGACCCGGTGTCGTAGACCGGCTCGGCGTCCTCGGCCGGGAGCTGGGTCGACGCGGGACCGGCGTCGGCGGGCAGGGCGGCTGGGTCGACCTCGGGAAAGCCCCAGTCGTCCCCGGGGTCCTCGGGTCCGGTCACAGCAGGTGCTTAGGCGTCCATGCCCAGTCGGCGCGCCGAGCGGGTCCGCTGACGGGTGGTGCGCAGCCGGCGCAGCCGCTTCACGAGCATCGGGTCGGCCACCAGGGCCTCGGGTCGGTCGATCAGGGCGTTGAGCACCTGGTAGTAGCGGGTAGCGCTCATGTCGAACAGGTCCTTGATGGCCTGCTCCTTGGCGCCGGCGTACTTCCACCACTGCCGCTCGAACGCGAGGATCTCGCGCTCGCGCTCGTTCAGCTCACCGTCTGTCGACGGGACGACGCTGAGGGCGGCATCCATCGGGGGACCTCCTGTGCAGGCGAATCACAAGCGTGTGGTTCGCCCCCATCATGGCACAGCAAGCGTGCCAGACCCCGGTAGCACGCAGAGAAATCAGGGGTACAGCCCGCGCGTGCGGTGCGCCTCGGCGACCCGGCCGACCCCGATGACCTGGGCGGCGGTGCGCAGGGACAGGCCCTTGGCCGTCGCGAGCGCCGACACGTCGTCGTACGCCCGCTCCATCAGCACCTTGAGGCGGTCGTTCACCTCGTCCTCGGACCAGAAGTAGGCCTGCAGGTCCTGCACCCACTCGAAGTAGGACACGGCGACGCCCCCCGAGTTGGCGAGGATGTCGGGGACGACGACGACGCCCTTGTCCTCGAGGACCTTGTCACCGTCCGGGGTCGTCGGGCCGTTGGCGCCCTCCACGACGAAGCGGGCCTTCACGTTGGCGGCGTTGCCCTCGTGGATGACGCCCTCGAGCGCAGCCGGGACGAGCACGTCCACGTCGAGCTCGAGCAGCTCGGCGTTGCTGATCGAGTCGGTCCCGGGGTAGCCGACGACCGTGTCGGCTCCGGACCTCAGGTGCTTCAGCAGCGCGGCCGGATCGAGCCCGTCGCCGTTGTAGATGGCACCCCCGACGTCGGAGACCGCCACGACGGTGCAGCCTGCGTCGTGGAGGTACTGCGCGGCCAGGCCGCCGACCTTGCCGAAGCCCTGGACGGCGATCGTCACCTCGCGGTGGTCGACGCCGGCCTCCCTCAGCGCGGAGAAGCAGGCGTACATGACGCCTCGGCTGGTCGCGCCGCCCCGCCCCTGCGAGCCGCCGATGCTGACCGGCTTGCCCGTCACCACGCCGGTGACCGTGTAGCCCGAGTGCATGGAGTAGGTGTCCATGATCCAGGCCATGGTCTGCTCGTCGGTGCCGACGTCCGGCGCCGGGATGTCCTTCTCGGGTCCGATGATCGGGATGATCTCCGAGGCGTAGCGCCGGGTGACGCGCTCCAGCTCGTTCCTCGACAGCGCCCGCGGGTCGACCGCGACGCCGCCCTTGGCCCCGCCGTAGGGGATGCCGATGAGGGCGCACTTCCAGGTCATCCACATCGCGAGCGCCCGGACCTCGTTCAGGTCGGTGTGCGGGTGGAAGCGGATGCCGCCCTTCGCGGGACCGCGGGACAGGTTGTGCTGCACGCGGTAGCCCTGCAGCACCTCCAGCGAGCCGTCGTCGCGGCGCAGCGGGACGGCGACCTCCAGCGAGCGGCGTGGGGTCGCCAGGAGCTGGTGCAACCCCTCGTCGATCCCGAGGACGGCGACCGCGCTCTCCAGCTGGAGGAGAGCCGATTCCAGGGCGGACTGCACTGTTTCGCTCCTTACACCGCCGGCGTCGTTGACGACGTGTGCGCGGCCAGGATGCCAGACGGGACGGTACGGCGTGGGCTGCCGCTCTGAACGAGGAAGACCGCCATCGCGGCGCATCCCGCCAGGTCGAACACCAGGTCCCACCCCGTGTTCAGGTAGCCACCGACGTAACGACCGCCCGAGACGAACCTCGGCGACCTCGTTGATGGCGCCCTTGCCCATGCCTCCGAGGGCAGTGCCGGCACCACCGTGACGTGGCCCGGCCAGTCGACGGTGATGGTCAGGTGGACGTCGCTCGAGCGCACCGTCCTGGGCGGGTCGCTGATGGGCCCGCTGTCGTCCGGCAGCTGCCGCACGGAGAACCCGGCGCAGGCAGCTGCCGGCGTCGGAGCCGGGCGCGACCCGGTCCCGCCCGTCGTCTTCGTACCTCCCGTCCCCCACTTCCCTTGCTCCCCGAGCCCTTGCTGCTGGACCCCCGCGAGGACCCGTTTGCTCGAGCCGTTCGAGGATCCGCTGGACGACCCGGAGCCGGACGCGAGGTCCCGGCTTGCGCGACCCACTCCTTGGCGCACACCCGCAGGTTGGGATCAACTGGGCATCTGAGGAAGGGCTGCTGACACACAGCGGTGCAACGGCTACGTTGCGAGGCAGGTCACAAACCAGAACCTGTTCTACTGCCATGACGAGGGAGTCATCGATGGAGACCCGCGCCGCCATCCTGTGGGAGCCGCACGCCGACTGGAGCGTCGAGGACATCACGCTCGACCCGCCGAAGAAGGGCGAGGTCCTCGTCAAGCTGGCCGCGTCGGGCCTGTGCCACTCCGACGAGCACATGGTCACCGGCGACATGGTGCTGCCGCCCGAGATCGCAGAGCTCATGGGCGTTTCCCAGTTCCCCGTCATCGGCGGGCACGAGGGTGCCGGCGAGGTCATCGAGGTCGGCGA
>JAODNF010000004.1 GCA_025464915.1 Frankiales bacterium
CGAGCACCTCAGGCGCGAAGTCGACGAGCACCACCCGGGCCGTGCGCGGATCGATGCTGCGGAAGTCCCCGACGAGGGCGCGACGGGCCAGCTCGCTGATCTGGCCCGCCATCTCGACGCCGGTCGGACCGGCACCGATGACGACGAAGGTCAGCAGCCGGTCGATCTCGTCGGTGTCGGTGGCGTTCTCCGCGATCTCGAACGCACCGAAGATCCGGCCGCGCAGCTCGAGGGCATCGTCGATGCTCTTCATGCCGGGTGCGTGCCGGGCGAACTGGTCGTTGCCGAAGTAGGACTGCCCTGCGCCGGCAGCCACGATCAGCTCGTCGTAGGACGTCGCGGTCGTGCGGTCGAGCAGCTGACTGGTGACCGTCCTGGCCTCGACGTCGATGCCCGTGACGTCTCCCAGGACGACCCGGGCGTTCTTCTGGCGCTTGAGGATCTCGCGGGTCGCCGGGGCGATCTCGCCCTCCGACAGGATGCCCGTCGCCACCTGGTAGAGCAGCGGCTGGAACAGGTGGTGGCTGGTCTTGGCGATCAGCGTGATGTCGACGTCGGCGCGCTTCAGCGCCTTCGCGGCGAACAGGCCGCCGAAACCGGACCCGATGATGACGACGCGCTTGCTGGCCATGGCGACCGCCCTTCCCGTCTCACGATCAATGATCCCACCGCAAGCACGACGATCGACCCGACAGCCCTGTGACGTCTCAGACACCCCCCTCCCCGCCGCGAATGGCTACAGCACTTCGAAGATCAGCCCGGAACTCGAAGTGCTGTAGCCATTCGCACGGGGCTACGTGAGGAGGGCGCGGGCCATGACCATCCGCTGGATCTGGTTGGTGCCCTCGTAGATCTGGGTGATCTTGGCGTCGCGCATCATCCGCTCGACGGGGAAGTCGCGGGTGTAGCCGTAGCCGCCGAACAGCTGCACGGCGTCGGTCGTGACCTGCATCGCCGTGTCGGAGGCGAACGTCTTCGAGGCGCTGGACAGCAGCGTGAGGTTCGGGGCGCCGCGCTCGGCGGCGGCGCTGGCGACGTAGACGAGGTGGCGGGCCGCCTCCACCTTCATCGCCATGTCCGCGAGCATGAACTGCACGCCCTGGAACTCGGCCACGGCCTTGCCGAACTGCCGGCGCTCCTTGACGTAGGCGACGGACGCGTCGAGGGCGCCCTGGGCGATGCCGACGGCCTGCGCGCCGATCATCGAGCGGGTGTGGTCGAGCGTCTTGAGGGCCGTGATGAACCCGGTCCCCTCCTCGCCGATGATGCGGTCGGCCGGGATGCAGCAGTCCTCGAAGTGGATCTCGCTCGTCGGGGAGCCGTGGATGCCGAGCTTGCGCTCTTTGCCGACGACCGAGAAGCCCGGGTCGTCCTTGTGCACGACGAAGGCGCTGATGCCCTTCGAACCGCGGGAGGCGTCCGTCACCGCCATCACCGTGAAGTGCGTGTTCACCGCAGCGCCGGTGATCCAGCACTTGGCGCCGTTGAGCACCCAGGCGTCGCCGTCGCGGACGGCGCGGGTCTTCATCCCCGCCGCGTCGGAGCCCGCCTCGCGCTCCGACAGGGCATAGGAGAAGGCGGCCTCACCGCTCGCCACGAGCGGCAGGTAGGTCTTCTTCAGCTCCTCCGAGCCGGACAGGATGAGGCCCATCGTGCCGAGCTTGCCGCCGGCGACGATCAGGCTGGAGGAGGCGCACGCGCGCGCGATCTCCTCGACCACGATGCAGTGCGCGATCTTGTCGGCGCCGGCACCGCCGTACTCCTCGGGGATGTGCAGCCCGAGCAGGTCGGCGCGCTTGAGCGCCTCGTGGACGTCCCAGGGGTACTCCCCCGTCTCGTCGATCTCCGCCGCCCGCGGTGCGATCTTGTCCTCGACGAGCTCGCGCACGGACTGGCGGAGCAGCTCGTGCTCCTCGCTGAGGGTGTAGACGGAGTAGTCGCTCATGACCGCAGAGCGTAATTGCCCGCCGGTAGGCTCCGCCTCATGTCTGAGCGCCCCCGCATCGCCGTCGCCGGCACCGGCTACGTCGGCATGTCCAACGCCGTCATCCTCGCGCAGCACAACACGGTCATGGCACTCGACATCGACGCCGAGAAGGTCGCGATGATCAACCGGCGCGAGTCGCCGATCATCGACGAGGAGCTGCAGGACTACCTCCGCACCAAGCCCCTCGACCTGACGGCGACGCTCGACCCGGACGAGGCCTACGCGGGCGCCGAGTTCGTGATCGTCGCGACCCCTACGGACTACGACGAGACGACCAACTACTTCAACACGGGCTCGGTCGAGGCGGTCATCGCGGACGTGGTCGCCAAGAACCCGACGGCGACCGTCGTGGTGAAGTCCACGATCCCGGTCGGCTTCTGCGCCCGCATGCGCGACAAGCACCCGGGCGCCGGCATCATCTTCTCGCCGGAGTTCCTCCGCGAGGGCCGAGCGCTCTACGACAACCTGCACCCCTCCCGGATCATCGTCGGAGACCGCGGCGAGCGCGGCCAGCGCTTCGCCGACCTGCTGCTCGAGGGTGCGCTGTCCAAGGACGCGCCCGTCCTGCTGACGGACTCGACGGAGGCAGAGGCGGTCAAGCTGTTCGCCAACACCTACCTGGCGCTGCGCGTCGCGTACTTCAACGAGCTCGACACCTACGCCCTCACGCACGGGCTCAACACCGGCCAGATCATCGAGGGCGTCGGGCTCGACCCCCGCATCGGCAACTACTACAACAACCCCTCGTTCGGCTACGGCGGCTACTGCCTGCCCAAGGACACCAAGCAGCTGCAGGCCAACTACACCGACGTGCCGCAGAACCTCATCAGCGCGATCGTCGAAGCCAACACCACGCGCACGGACTTCATCGCCCGGGACATCCTCAAGCGCGAGCCGGCGGTCGTCGGTGTCTACCGCCTGATCATGAAGACCGGCTCGGACAACTTCAGGTCGTCCTCGATCCAGGGGATCATGAAGCGGATCAAGGCCAAGGGCATCCCGGTGATCATCTACGAGCCCGCCTTCGAGGGCGACTCGTTCTACAACTCCGAGGTCGTGCACGACCTGGACGAGTTCAAGAAGCGCTCCGACGTCATCATCGCCAACCGGCGCGACGAGGTGCTCGACGACGTGGACGACAAGGTCTACACGCGCGACATCCAGGGCACCGACTGAGTAGCGCTACTCAGGACACCGGGTGTCCGGAGCGCCACGCTGTGAGGCATGAGCACCCCTTGCCCTGATTGCGGCGCACCCCTGGCCGCCCCGGACCGCTGCGCGGCCTGCGGCCTGGCACTGGTCGGCCCGGCCGCGGCCCGGCTCTGGTGGGTCGACCAGCAGCTGACCACCCTCGGCACCGAGCGCCTCGAGCTGCTCGCACAGCTGCGCCGTCCGCAGCGCGTCCCCGCGACGGTCGTGCCCGAGCCCGCCTGGCAGGCGCCGGCCCGCGAGGCCACTCCTCACTCGGCCCAGAACACCCTGCTCGGGCTCGGCGCCCTGCTGCTCGGCGCGGCCGTGCTCGTCTTCGCTGCGGTCACCTACAACCACCTCGGCGCCGGTGGCCGGGCCGTCGTGCTCATCGCGCTCACCGCCCTGGCGGGCGCGGCGGCGCAGGTCCTGTTCCAGCGCCGCCTCCCGGACAGCGCGGAGGCGGTGGCTGCGGTCACGCTCGTCCTGGCAGTCGCGGACGCCTGGGCGGTACGACGGGCGGGGCTCGGGCAGTCCGTGCCGGCCGACTCCTACGCCGCCGCCGCGAGCGCCGTGCTGGCCGCGGCAACCGGCCTGTGGGTCGCCGTCACCCCGCTGCGGGTCACGCAGACGGCAGTCGCGGCCCTCGCCAACGTCGCGGTGCTCCTCGAGCTCAGCGCCCACCACGGCGACCCGGCCCGCGTCGGGCTGGTCCTCAGCCTGCTCGTGGCCATGGACGCCGCGGCGGCCCTGCTGGTGCCGTGGACGGTCACGCGCTTCACGACCGCCGCCTTCGCGATGGCCGCGGCGATCGGCGTCGTCGGGACGGCCGCCGCGTCCTTCCACGACAAGGACCCGGCGGGTGCGGCGGGCCTGGCCGTCCTCGCCCTGGTGGCCGCCGGACTCGCCGCGTCGAAGGTGCCGGCAGCGGCCGTCGCCGTACCCGTCCTCGCCTCCGCGGCTGCCTGGGTCGCGAGCCGGCCCGAGCTGACCGACCACCAGCGACCGCTCGTGCTCGCGGCGGTCGCCCTGCTCGCGCTCCAGGGCGCAGCGCTGCTCGAGGAGCGGCGGGGGGCGGTGCTCGGCGCGCTCGTTGTGGCCGGTGCCGGGCTGCTCGTCGAGGCCCTCGGGATCGTCGAGGCGCTGGGCGGTCCCTTCACCTGGACCACGGACGCCTGGTCCTTCAGCGGCACCCGGGCACGTGACGCGGTCGGCGCCGGGCTCGCGCACTGGGACGGCACGATCGTGACCGTCGTCGCGCTGGCTGCTGCTGCCGCGGCGCTCGAGATCGGCGGGCTGCTGACCGAGCGGGACACCAAGGTGCCTGCTGCCCTGCTGCTCGGGCTCGCCGGCGTGACGCTCCCCCTGGGGCTGGCCACGGACTTCCGCACGGCAGTCGTGATCCAGCTCGCCCTCGCGACGGCGCTCTGCGTGGCCGGGTTCCGCATCCCGTCCCTCGCGGTCGCCGGCCTGTCGGTCGGGGGCATCGCCACCGCCTGGTCCCTGGCGCAGCAGGACACCACGCTGGTCGCTGTCCCGGTCACCGCCGTCCTCGCGGCCCTGCTCGCCCTGCGATGGTGCTGGCTGACCGGAGCGGCGCTGGTGCTCGCCGCCGGGGAGCTCGCCGCCGTCGGCGCTGCGCAGGACCTGCACGTCGACCAGGTCGGCGGGCTGCTGCTCGCGGCCGTGGGAGCGGCGGTCGCCTCGTCGTACCTGGTGACGGGCGCGCGGCGCCTCAGCGCCGAGACAGCCGCCGTCGTGCTGGCCACCGTCTCGGTCGTCCTCTCGGCCGCCGACCCGGGCTGGCTGTCGTGGGCCTTCGGGGTCAACGGCGTGCTCGCGCTCGTCGTCGCCGTCCGCGCGGACCGTCGGGTCGTGGGGTACGCCGGCGCGCTGCTGCTCTCGGCGTCCAGCTGGGTCCGGCTCGTGGACGCGCACGTGCACGCGCCCGAGCCCTACGTGCTGCCGCTCGCCGTCATGACGCTCGTCATCGGGCACCTGCGCCGGCGCCAGCATCCGACGATCGGGTCGTTCGAGGCGTACGCCGCGGGCCTCACCCTCGCGGTGGTGCCGTCCCTGCTGACGTCCCTCGATGACGTCGACCCCTACCGCGGCCTGCTGGTGCTGCTGGCGGGCGCAGCGATCGTGCTGATCGGTGCCCAGCAGCGGCTCCGCGCACCCCTCGTCGTCGGCGGCTCGGCCGTCGCCGTGGAAGCGGTCCACCTGCTCGCGCCCTATGCCGCGGCGCTGCCCCGCTGGGTCGTGCTGGCTTCTGCCGGTGCGCTGCTGCTCGGCCTCGGCGCGACCTACGAGCAGCGGCTGCGCGACGTCAACCGGCTCCGCGAGCGCTTGGACACGTTCGCCTAGACGACTTCGCGGAGCTCGCCGGTCTCGACCTCGTAGACGAAGCCGCGGACGCTTCCCTTCTCGGGGACGAAGGGGTCGGCCTTGATGCGGGCGATGCTCTGGCGGACGTCCGCGTCGAGGTCGGGGAACGCCTCGGCGGCCCACGTCGGGCGGATGCCCGTGTCGGCCTCGATCGAGGCCTTGAAGCCGTCGTCGGTGAACGTGAGCATCCCGCAGTCGGTGTGGTGGATGAGGATGATCTCCGTGGTGCCGAGCAGCCGCTGGCTGATGGCGAGGGAGCGGAGCTCGTCCTGTGTGACGACGCCGCCTGCGTTGCGGATGACGTGCGCGTCGCCCTCCTGCAGGCCCAGCAGGCCGTAGGGGTTGAGCCGGGCGTCCATGCAGGCGAGGACGGCCACGCCCTTGGCGGGCGGCAGCGGCAGGTCTCGCTTGTCGAAGGTGGAGGCGTAGGACTCGGCGTTCTGGAGCAGCTCGTCGGTGACGCTCACGGTGGTGCCTCTCGAAGGGGTCAGGTGTGCTGCGAGCATGGGCACCTAGGTGATGCGATGTGAAGGGACGTAACCGTTTTGGAACCCTCTGTTGACGCCCTGTTGTCGATGCAGACGTGGGCGGTGGTCGGCCTCTCCTCGAACCGGGCCCGGGCGGCGTGGGACGTCGCGGCCTTCCTGCAGCACAAGGGCAAGCGCATCGTTCCCGTGCACCCGCTCGCGGAGGAGGTGCACGGCGAGACCGGCTACGCCTCGCTGTCGGGCCTCCCGTTCGCGGTCGATGTCGTCGACTGCTTCGTCCGGTCCTCGCTCGTCGGACCGGTGGTGGACGAGGCGATCGCCATCGGGGCGAAGGGCGTGTGGATGCAGCTCGACGTCGTCGACGAGGACGCGGCCTCCAGGGCCCGCGACGCCGGGCTCGTGGTCGTGATGGACCGGTGCCCGAAGATCGAGTGGAGACCGTGACAACCTGACCGGGTGCCCCGGCGTTCAGGTCACGTGACCGACTTCGAGGAGTTCGCGGCCGCCGCCCTGCCGGGGCTGCTGCGGTTCGGGCACGTCCTCACCGGCGACCCGCTACGGGCCGAGGAGCTCGTCCAGCAGGCGCTCGTGAGCACGTGGCAGCGCTGGAAGAAGATCGAGCACGACCAGCCGCACGCCTACGTCCGTCGAGCGATGGTCCACACCCACACCTCCTGGTGGCGGCGGTCCCGTCGCGAGGCCTCTCTCCCTGCCGGCTACGACCCGGCAGCCCCGGAGACCGGTGCCCTCGAGGAACGCGACCGCACCTTCGCGGCCCTGCGGCAGCTCCCGCCGCGGCAACGGGCCGTCATCGTCCTGCGCTACTACGAGGACCTTTCCGAGGCGGAGATCGCCCGGGTCCTCGGCTGCTCCCCCGGGACCGTCAAGAGCCAGGCCTCCCGCGCGCTGCGGACCCTGGCGGGCTTGCTGTCCCCCGACCTCGAGAAGAGCTCCTCATGAACCTGGACGACCTGCTCCACGACACCCTCCACGACGACCGGTTCGCGCTGCCCGTCCCGGCCGACACCCTCGAGGGGGTACGACGGCGGCGCCGCAACCGGCACCGCCTGGCCGTCGCCGGCACCGCCGTCTGCGCCCTCGGCCTGGTCGGTGGCACTGCCGTCGCTCTTGCACCCGGCTCGTCCAGCACCCGGCTGGTGCCGTACGCCGCGGGAGGCGGCGGCGTACCCGAGGGCTCCCCCGCGCCCGGTATCACCCCGGCCTTCGTCCCGACCAGCGGCAGGGACTGGCTGCTCGACGCCGCGCAGTGGGAGGCCTACGACAAGAGCCACTCGCATCCCTCGCCTGCTCCCGGTCAGAGCACCGTTCACTCGCCCGCGCCTCTCGGCCCGCAGTCCGCCGGGCTGCTCGCCGAGATCCAGGCCGCCCATCTGCCCGCGGGCACGACGTACCACCGCGACGACAGCACCGGCGGCCAGCCAGGCGCGGCGGCTGTCGAGGTCACCTTGCCGGACGGAGCGTCAGTCGTCGTGGAAGAGACTCAGATGCAGGAGCCGTTCGGCTATGAGAGCGCGGACACCAGCGGCCACGCCGCTGTCTTCGACATCGCCGGGACCTCGAGTGCCGCGGTCGCCTTCCCCGCTGCACCCAGCGTCGTCGTGATCTCGCGCGGTGGCATCTCGACGGGCTGGTACACCGGCTCCAAGAGCGTCACGCTCGCCGACCTCACGGCGTGGGCCACGGCTGCGGAGCAGGCCGCCGAGCACTGACGGCTACAGGGACCTCCGTTGGCTGCCGATCTCCAGGGCATGGAGACCGTGCAGCGGGTGGAGGTGCCCTGCGACCGCCAGCACCTCGACGTGCTGCGCGCCCCGGACTCGGACGTGGCGGTGCCGAGCAACCCGGCCGCCCTCGAGAGCATCGCGCGGCTGCTCGCGCACCAGCGCCAGCCCTCCGCGTAGCGTCCGCTCACCGGTCGCTCGCCGATGTCCGCCTGAGCGGACGCAACGCGGTCAGCGCTGGCGGGCGAGGCCGAGCTCGTGCGGCTTGTGGTCGGGGAAGATGGTGCGGAGCGCCCGGGAGCCGCCGAGGCGGCGGTGGACGAGCTCGCCGAGGACGTCGCGGTAGTCGGTCGTCGGGCGCAGGTCGCCGTTGTCGAGCTGCTTGGCGCCCAGGCCGGGCCAGCGGCCGTAGACCTTGCCGCCGCGGATGCCGCCGCCGAGGACCAGCATCGACGAGCCGTGGCCGTGGTCGACGCCGGAGCTGCCGTTCTGCTCCACGCGGCGGCCGAACTCCGACACCGTGATGATCGTGGTGCGGGCCAGCATCGGGCCCAGGTCGCGGCAGAACGCGGCGAGCCCGCCGGCGAGCGCGGTGGTGTTGTCGTGGAACGCGCCGGCCGTCGCGGTGCCGAGTCCCTCGTGCATGTCCCAGCCGCCGGGGCCGTCGATCGTCGCGACCTCGAGGCCCAGGCCCGCTCGGGCGATCTCGGCGATCTGCGACAGGCCGTGGCTGAACTGGTCGTTCGCGTACTTCACCCCGGGCCGCGGGACGTAGTCCGTGTCGCGATAGGGAGCGAGCCGGTGCAGCGCGTCGAGGGTGTGGCGGGCGGCGGCCGCGTTGGCGCCGGAGATGCCGGCATACATCTGGCCCAGGGCCACCTCGGTGCGGTGCGTCGCCCGCTCGTCGACCTGCACGCGCACGTCGGAGATGCTCGTCATCGAGAAGGCCGGGACCCCACCGCGCAGGGTGCCGGGGGGCGCGCCGATGGCGACGGCCGGGAAGTCCTTGGTGGACAGGCCACGGGCGTACATGAGGCGGTCGACCCAGCCGGTCTGCGTGCCGTCGCTGAGGTTGACGCCGCGCTCCATGGCGTCGGTCGCCTCGAAGTGCGAGCGAGTGCCGTCGGAGTCGCCCACGGCGTGCACGACGGCGAGCTGCTTGTTGTGCCAGTACGGCATGAGCGGCGCCAGCGCGGGGTGCAGGCCGAAGTGCCCGTCGAGCTTCAGCGCCTTCGACTGCGGGATCGCGATCGAGGGCCGCGCCTTGTAGTAGTCGTGGTCGGACACCGGCGGCACGAGCGACAGGCCGTCGGCGCCACCGCGCAGGGTCACGACGAGCAGCAGGTCGGTGTCGGTGCGGGCGGTGCCGGCGAAGGCCATCCGCGGCGTCGCGAGCTCGAGAGCACCCAGGCCGCCGAGGACGCCGGCGCCGGTGAGCAGCCGGCGCCGCGAGCAGGCGAAGTCCTCGCACTCGTTGCTGGAGGTGCTCATCGGACCATCGCCTCCGGGCTCGAGAGCAGCAGCGCTGCCATGGGCGGGACGAGGCCCTCGGCCGCAGCCTGCGTCACGACGTGGGTGGCCTTGAGGCCGACGCCCGTGAGCACGCCCTGCTTCAGCCCCGCACGAGCCCTGCCGCCGACGAGCCGGGTGGCCAGCCGGTCGACGAGAGCGCCGGCCGTGGTCGGCGCCGGCGAGCCGAGAAGCGCTGCGTAGCCGGGCTTCTGGAGCCCGTTGATGCTGCCGTGGACGAGGTGCTGAGCGGCGTTCCAGCGGGCCAGCATCGTCGAGGTCGACGCGTAGGCGGTGACGTTGTCGGGGTAGCCGTTCGGCGGCGACCACTCGAAGGGAGCCTGCCCGAGCTGGCGCAGCTGGTTGACGACCGCGCCGCCGTCGGTCGCGAGGGTCGGTGACGGCTGGACTCCCAGGACCCGCACGGCCTGCACGAACCACTCGTAGGGCCGCTGGCTCTTCTGGCCCCAGGACTGCTGGAAGGCCTTCGAGGCGATGATGTGCTTCACGACCGGCACGATCTGCGTGCCGTTTACCCGGTAGACCGCGGCGGCGCTGGCGACGAGGGCCGCCGGAGGGTTGTCGGCGACCAGCCGGCGTACGAGCTTGGTCGCGATCCGCCTGGCGGTGCTCGGGTGGTGCGCCAGGTAGGACACGAGCGAGAGGGCGACGTCCTTGCCCTTCGACTGGTCGGAGTTCGCGGAGTGCCAGCCCATGACCCGGACCGGACCGACGTGGTGCCACTGGGGGTTGTAGGCGAAGTCGCCGGTGTTCGGGTCGACCGTGAGGCCGGTCAGCGCAAGGGCGGCGTTGTGCACGTCGCGCTGGGTGTAGCCGCCGTTGACGCCGACGGTGTGGAGCTCCATGAGCTCGCGGGCGTAGTTCTCGTTGGGGTCGCTGCCGATCGAGTACGCCTGGTTCAGGTAGAGCAGCATCGCCGGGCTCTGGGCGCTGGCAGCCAGCATGTCCGCGAACGAGCCGAGCACGTGCTTGCGGATGACCAGGGTGTCGTCCTGCGCCTTCTGCGGCGCCCACGTGGGACCGAAGATCGACAGGTGGTTGGTGAAGACCTCCACCAGCACCTCGAACAGCTGGTTGTCACCGAACGCGGCCTTGGCGAAGGTCTGGGCCTGCAGGTCGGTGATGCCGTAGTGGCCGGCATAGCCCATCGCCTGGTTCATCACGTTGGGCGGGAGCGGCAGCGAGGCCAGTCCGGTGCCGTGCAGCGTGGCGTTGAGGTCGGGCGCCCCGCTGAGCTGCTCGTCGACCCAGGCGCTGACGCCCATCGAGCGGATCTTGGCGACCAGGGCCGGGGTCGCGCCGTAGGACAGCCGGCGGGCGGCGTGCAGGGCGGCGTCGTGCGAGACCGGGAGCGCGTGCGTGGACGCAGCGGTCCCAGCTGCGGTCTCTGCGGCGTCGGACTCCTGCGACGCGACGACTCCCAGGGCGGCCACGCCCGCGGCTGAGCCCAGGAGCAGAGCCCGACGGCTCGGCTGTGCTGTCACCTGTGTCACCTCGGGGGGATATCGGCGTTGCCCGCACAACGCACGAAGGCGACAAAGGTAACGGATCCTCCCAGGTCGGACCACGATCCGGGCGAGGGTGTTTCAGAGGCGTTCCTGCAGCGCCGCGTCCTTGGCGCGGGCCTGTTCTGCCAAGCTGACCTGGAAGTCCCGCATGCGCGCCAGCAGGTCCGCGTCAGACGTCGCCAGGATGCGGACCGCGAGCAGACCCGCGTTGCGGGCTCCCGCCACGCTGACCGTCGCGACCGGCACGCCGGCGGGCATCTGCACGATGGAGAGCAGGGAGTCCAGGCCGTCCAGGTGCTTGAGCGGGACCGGGACGCCGATGACGGGCAGCGGCGTCATCGACGCCACCATCCCGGGCAGGTGGGCCGCGCCGCCGGCACCGGCGATGACGACCCGCAGCCCTCGGTCAGCTGCCGCGGCCGCGTAGTCGAGCATGTCGACCGGCGTGCGGTGCGCCGAGACGACGTGCACCTCGTGCGGGACCTCGAACTCCTTCAGCGCGTCGGAGGCGCCCTGCATCGTGGGCCAGTCGGAGTCGCTGCCCATGATGATGCCGACGAGCGGACTCACTTCGGTGCCTCGTTGGCGGGGGTCAGCCACTGGCCAGTCCTCAGGTAGTGCGCCCCGGCCTGAGCCCGAGCGCGGGTGGGGTCGAGGTCGTCGCCGAGCGCGGTCACGTGTCCGATCTTGCGGCCGGGCCGGACCTCCTTGCCGTACAGGTGGACCTTCAGCGACGGGTCGTGGGCGAAGAGCAGGTGCAGCCGCTCGTCGAGCTCCGGGTCGCCGTCGCCGCCCAGCAGGTTGGCCATCACCACGACGGGGGCGGTCAGCGTCGTCGTACCCAGCGGGTAGTCGAGCACCGCCCGGACGTGCTGCTCGAACTGCGACGTGCGCGCGCCCTCGATCGTCCAGTGGCCGCTGTTGTGCGGGCGCATCGCGAGCTCGTTGACGAGGATGCCGTCGGCGGTCTCGAACAGCTCGACGGCGAGGACGCCGACGACGCCGAGCTCCTGCGCGAGCCGGAGCGCGAGCCCCTGCGCCTCGACGGCCAGGTCGTCCGAGAGACCGGGGGCGGGCGCCACGACCTCGACGCAGATTCCGCGGGACTGCACGGTCTCGACGACCGGCCAGGCAGCGGCCTGGCCGTAGGGGCTGCGCGCCACGACGGCAGCCAGCTCGCGCTGCAGCGGCACCTTCTGCTCGGCGAGCAGCCGGACACCGGACCCCAGCACCGGGGCCGCTTCCTCGGCGCTGTCGACGATCCAGACGCCCTTGCCGTCGTAGCCGCCGGTGGCGGCCTTGAGGACGAGCGGCCAGCCGTGCTCGGCCCCGAACCCCTCGAGGTCCTCGCGGCTGGTGATGGACGCGAACGGCGGGACCGGGACACCGAGGGCGGCCAGCTTCTCGCGCATCACGAGCTTGTCCTGCGCGTGCAGCAGCGCCGCTGACGACGGCAGGACGGTGTGGCCGGCTTCCTCCATCGCACGGATGAGGTCGCCCGGGACGTGCTCGTGGTCGAAGGTCACGACCTCGCAGCCCTCGGCGAAGGCCAGCAGGTCCTCCTTGGAGGTGTGCGAGCCGAAGACGACGTTGTTCGCGACGAGGGCAGCGCTGTCGTGCCCGGTGTCGGCGAGGACCCGCAGCGACAGCCCGAGCGCGATCGCGGCCTGGTGCGTCATGCGCGACAGCTGCCCGCCGCCGACCATGCCGACGACCGGCAGGTCCATGGCCCCGGTCACGGTCACTTGTCCGTCACCCGAGCAGCCTGCGGGACAGCTTCGCGACGGTCTCCTCGTCGACGCCGATCGTCATCGCGAGCCCGTGGACGCCGCCGTAGGCCGCGTCGACCCGGTCCAGGAAGCGCTCCATGTTGCCGGCGTGCAGGCGGAAGGAGTCGGCGGGCCGGGCGGCCATGCTGTCGTGGTAGAGCTCGGTCGCCAGCAGCCGGTCGCGGACGGCCAGGATGCGCTCGTCCGTGCGGACGTAGTCGTCGACGACGGCCTGGCGGGTCACTCCGACGAGGGACAGCGCGAGGGCGCAGACGACGCCCGTGCGGTCCTTGCCGGCGGCGCAGTGCACGAGCACCCCACCGGCCCTGGGGTCGGCGATGGTGCGCAGGGCCTGGGCGATGGCGCCCGGCGCGTGGTTGACGTAATCGATGTAGAAGTGGTCCATCGCCTCCTCGCCCGCCTCCTCGTGCGGGATGGCCTTCTCGACGAGGTCGTCGGCGCGAGCGTCGAAGCCGTGCGGGATCAGGTCGAGGTGCAGGTGCGTGATGTCCGTGCCACGCAGCGGTCCCGGTCCGATGATCTCGAGCTCCGGACCGGTACGGAGGTCCAGGACGGTCCCGAGGCCGTGCTCGCGCAGGACCTCGATGTCCTTGGGTGTGAGGTCCTGCAGGTTGTCCGAGCGCAGCAGGACCCCGCTGCGGGTGGTCCGCCCGTCGACGGTCGGCAGGCCGCCGAGGTCACGCGCGTTGACGGCGCCTTCGAGCGTCAGCCAGGTCACAGGGGAACTCTATTAGCCTGGGCAGATGCTCGAGCGCCTGCGTCACCTGGGTCCCGAGCTCTTCAAGTTCCTGGTGGTCGGCGGAATCTGCTTCGTCGTCGACACGGCCCTCTCGTACAGCTTCCGCTTCGAGGCCGGGCTCGGCCCGAACACCGCGAAGAGCCTGGCGACCGTCGTCGCCACCGTCCTGTCCTACCTGCTGAACCGGCTCTGGTCGCTCGCCCACCGCGTCGACGCCGAGCGCGGGCACCGGCGCGACATCGTCAGCTACGGCGTCATCTCGATCGTCGGGCTGGTCATCACGTGGATCCCGATCTCGGTCACGTACTACCTGCTGGGCCTGCACGGCAAGCTCGCGTACCTCGTCGCGATCGTGGTCGGCACGGCGATCACGACGGTCTTCCGCTACTGGGCCTTCCGCCGCTGGGTCTTCGTCAACGACCCGGACAACGCCGAGCGCAACGCCCTCGTCTGACGCCACCCCCCGGTCCCTGGGACCTTCTCGTCCGGCACGCCGGCGAGTCCGGCCCAGATCCCCCGGGGACCGCGGGGATCAGGTGCGGCGGACGAGGTACGGGGTCAGCGAGCGGTAGCCGCGGACGGCGCGGCGGTGCAGCTCGCGGACCTCGAACCCCTCGGTCAGCACGTCGGCGACCCGCTTGTCGACCAGCAGCGAGCTGGGCCGGGCCTCCCCCGAGAGCCGGGACGCGATGTTGACCGTCTCCCCGAACACGTCGCCGAGGCGGAACAGGACAGGCCCCTGGGAGACGCCCGCCCGCACGGCGGGCAGCCCGTCGGAGGCGTCGTGGTCGGAGATCGTGTCGAGGGCGACGGCCACGGCGTCGAGGGCGGCGTCGCAGGTGTAGAGGACGCCGTCGCCGAGGGTCTTGATGACCCGGCCGTTGACAGCGGCGACCCGCAGCGAGACGTCGCGCTCGAAGTGCTCGAGGGTGCGCTCCAGGGTGGTGGCGTCCCACTCGCGCGACGAGCGGGTGAAGCCGACCAGGTCGAGGAAGCCGACCGACAGCACCGGCATGCCGGTCTCGCTGAAGGTCGCGACCGCCCGGTGCACGGCGGCCGCGAACTGGCGCCGCCACATGAAGACCATGAGGTAGTCGAGCTTCGGCAGCACGTCGTCGGCCCGGCCGGCGAGCTCGGCCAGCGCCTGCTCGGGCGAGTGGTCGGCGGTGCGGGCGCGCAGCACGTCCACCTGCGCCTCGGCCAGGCGGGACAGGCCCTGTCCCACGATCCGGGCCATGACGAGCTGGGTCGGCAGGTCGGTGAGGCCGATCTCGAGCAGCGCGGCCGACACCCTGAGGGCCTCGACGTCCGCGTTCGTGAACGCCTTCTCGCCGTACGGGATCTCGGCGAAGCCCATCGACGCCCAGATCTCGCGGGCGAAGTCTGCGGACACCCCGGAGAGCCGCTCGACGTCCTCGCGGTCGAGCGTCAGCGGCTCCCCGAGGAGCAGGGCGTCGAGGTCGTCCACGAGGTGCAACCTAGTGCGTGGAGGCGTACCGTCGAGGGAGTGTCAGGAAGGCAGAAGGCCTACCTCGGGATCCGCGCCATCGCGCTCCTGGGCTTCGTCCTGGCGGCGCTCGTGATGCCGAGCGGCGTGCCCGCCGGGCTGGTCGCCGGCGGTGCCGGGCTGGTGGGCCTGCTGACCTGCATCGGCGTCAACGCGGGAGGACCCGGCGAGCGCGCCGGAGCCCTCGAGCAGGGCGTCCGATACGACAAGGCGCGGGCCCCGCAGGGCGACTGGCCGCCCTACCGGGACGACCAGGTGATCGACGGGGAAGTGCTCAGAGAGACGTAGGCGGCTGCGGGTCGTCGGCCTTGTCGACGAGGTCGTAGACCACTCGCTGCACCTTCTCGACCTTCGGGATCTCGGTCAGCGTGACCTGGCCGCGCTCGCCCGCGGACTCGACGACCAGGGTGCCGCAGCCGAGGAGCCGCTCGAAGAACGTGTGCTGGAAGCTCACGTCGTTGATCCGGGCCAGCGGGATGTCCCGTCCGGAGCGTCCGAGCACGCCGCTGCGCATGACGACGCGCTCGCTCGTCACGACGAAGTGCGTAGTGCGCCACTTCAGCAGCGGGACGACGAACAGGCCGAGCAGCAGCAGGACGCCGACGCCGATGATGCTCCAGTTCGTCGTGCTCCCGAAGTCCTGCGCGAGCAGGAATCCCGCCAGCGCCAGCAGCGCGAGCAGCTCGACGAACGGGAGGAACATCACCTTCCAGTGCGGGTGGAGGTCGAGCACGACGGTCTCGTGCTCGCCGAGCAGCTTCTGCGGGTACGCCATGATCGCGACTATCTCAGGTGGATCACGTCTCCGGCAGCGACGGGCGCGCCGTCGATCACGAGCCGCCCGTTGTCGTCGATCGCCTCCGCCGTACCCGTCCTGGACTCGCCACCCGGCAGCTCGACCCGCACCTCGCGTCCCAGCGTGCTGCAGAGCTCCCGGTACGCCGACCGGCTGTCGTCCCCGAGGGCGTCGGCGATGCCCCTCAGCACCGCCCGTAGGACGGTGTCGCGGTCCGTGGACGTCGCCCCGGCCAGCGCGAGCGACGTGGCCTCGGGCACCGGCAGCTCCTGCGCCTTGGTCGTGACGTTGAGCCCGATGCCGAGCACCACGGCGCCGTCGACCGCCTCGGCCAGCAGACCCGCGACCTTGTGCCCGTCGATGAGCACGTCGTTCGGCCACTTGAGCACGGCCTCGACCTCGCACTGCTGCCGCAGCGCCTGCGCGACGCCGAGCCCGCCGAGCAGCGGCACCCAGCCGAGCGGGTTCGACGGCCGGAGCAGGACGCTGAACGTCAGCCCCGCCCGGGCCGGGCTGACCCACGTCCGGTCGAGGCGGCCGCGTCCGGCCGTCTGCTGCTCGGCGACCACGACCAGGCCGTGAGCCTCGCCCTGCCTGGCCCGGTCCGCGACGACCGCGTTGGTGCTCGGCGCGATGTCGAGCACCTCCACGCGGTAGCCGTCCGGCTCGAGGGCGCGGTTGAGGGCGTCGGCCCGCAAGGGGGGTCGGTCGAGGTCGCCGTACATCGTCACATGGTGCCCCGATAACCTGCTCCGGTGACAGCAGAGCGCTTCGAAGAGAACGGCCCGGACATCCACACCACCGCCGGCAAGCTGGCGGAGCTCCAGGCACGCGTCGACAAGTCCCGCCACCCCGGCTCCGAGGCTGCCCTCGAGAAGCGGCACGCGAAGGGGCAGCGGACCGCGCGCGAGCGCCTCGAGGCGTTCCTCGACCCGGGCTCGTTCACCGAGACCGACGCCCTGGCGCGGCACCGCGCACGGGACTTCGGGCTCGAGAAGAACCGCCCGGTCGGAGACGGCGTCATCACCGGCTACGGCACGGTCGACGGCCGCCCGGTCTGCGTCTTCAGCCAGGACGCGATGGTCTTCGGCGGCGCCCTCGGCGAGGTCTACGGCGAGAAGATCGTGAAGGTCATGGACCTCGCGCTGAAGACCGGCTGCCCGGTCGTCGGCATCAACGAGGGCTCCGGTGCCCGCATCCAGGAAGGGATCATGGGCCTGGCGCTGTACGGCGACATCTTCTACCGCAACGTCATGGCCTCCGGCGTCGTCCCGCAGATCTCGCTGATCCTCGGCAACTGCGCCGGCGGCCACGTCTACAGCCCCGCCCTCACGGACTTCAACCTGATGGTCGACGGTGCCAGCGCGATGATGATCACCGGCCCCGACGTCATCAAGACGGTCACGGGCGAGGACATCACGATCGAGGACCTCGGCGGTGCCCGCGCCCACAACTCCAAGAGCGGCGTCGCGCACTTCATGAGCCAGGACGAGGAGGAGGCGCTCGAGCTCACCAAGACGCTGCTGTCCTACCTCCCGTCGAACAACCTCTCGCAGCCGCCCGTCTTCGATGGCCCGGACGTGCTGGAGGAGCCGCTGCTCGACGAGCTCAACACGTTCATCCCCGACAGCAACAACGCGCCGTACGACATGCACACCGTCATCGAGGCGGTCGTCGACGACGGCGACTTCCTCGAGGTGCAGCAGCTCTGGGCGCCGAACATCATCGTCGGCTTCGGCCGCATCGAGGGCCGCTCCGTCGGCGTCGTCGGCAACAACCCGATGCAGTTCGCGGGCACCCTCGACATCGACGCGTCGGAGAAGGCCTCGCGGTTCGTCCGCACCTGCGACGCGTTCAACATCCCGATCCTGACCTTCTGCGACGTCCCGGGCTTCCTGCCCGGCGTCGGCCAGGAGCACGCCGGCATCATCCGCCGCGGCGCCAAGCTGCTCTACGCCTACTCCGAGGCGACGGTCCCGCTCGTCACGGTCATCACCCGCAAGGCGTACGGCGGCGCGTACGTCGTCATGGGCTCCAAGCACCTCGGCGCCGACGTCAACCTCGCGTGGCCGACCGCGCAGGTCGCCGTCGTCGGGGCCCAGGGCGCCGTCAACATCATCCAGCGCAAGGCGATCGCCGCCGCCGAGGACCCCGAGGCCACGCGCGCGCAGTTCATCCAGCAGTACGAGGACACCTTCGCCAACCCCTACATCGCCGCGGAGCGCGGCTTCGTCGACGCCGTCATCGAGCCGGCGCAGACCCGCCTCGAGGTGGCCAAGGCGCTGCGGCTGCTGAAGAACAAGCGCGAGACCCTGCCGCCGCGCAAGCA
>JAODNF010000080.1 GCA_025464915.1 Frankiales bacterium
GGCAAGGAGAAGCTGGACGCCCGGCTGGCCAAGGGCCGTGAGCGGATGGCCGCGATCGAGCGCGGCGAGGTCCTCGCCAGCAGCCGCGAGAAGGGCGGCCAGGCCGCCATGGCGACCTTCGAGGCCTCCCGCCCGTCGGTCGGCGCGCAGGCCGTCGGCATCGCCCGGGCCTCCTACGAGTACGCCCTCGAGTACGCCGGCACCCGGGAGCAGTTCGGCCGCCCGATCGTGCAGAACCAGGGCGTGGCGTTCCAGCTCGCCGACATGAAGACCAAGATCGACGCCGCCCGGCTGCTGGTGTGGCGGGCCGCCTGGATGGGCCGCAACGGCGTTCCGTTCACCAGCGGCGAGGGCTCGATGAGCAAGCTGTTCGCGGGGGAGACGGCGGTCGACGTCACCGACCGTGCGATCCAGATCCTCGGCGGCAACGGCTACACCCGCGAGTACCCGGTGGAGCGGATGCACCGCGACGCGAAGATCTACACGATCTTCGAGGGCACCTCGGAGATCCAGCGCCTCATCATCAGCCGCGCCATCAGCGGTCACCAGATCCCGTAATGACCATCGCTGTCGACCGGGACGCCCGGCGGGAGTCCCTCCTCGCCGCGGCCGACCTGGTCGTGCAGCGGGACGGCCCGTCGGCGTCGATGGCTGCGATCGCCGCCCAGGCCGGTATCACCAAGCCGATCCTCTACCGGCACTTCGGTGACAAGAGCGGGTTGTACGCCGCCCTGGCCGAGCGTCACACCGACCGGCTCCTGGACGCGCTCGTCGACGCCCTGACCGCCGGCGGGAGCTCTCGCGAGCGGGTCCAGCGCACCATCGACACCTACCTCGCGGTCATCGAGGCGGAGCCCCAGGTCTACCGGTTCCTGGTCGAGTCCGAGGAGGCGGCGCCGTCCGGCGGTCCGGTCCGCGGGTTCCTGAAGCGGCTCCAGGAGCTGCTGGCCGCGGGCATCACCCACGAGCTGAGGCTCGACGCCGACGACGTCCGGGCCGGCATCTGGGCGGCAGCGATCCTCGGCATGGTCCAGGCCGCGGGCGACCGCTGGCTGGAGCAGCGCGACTGCCTGCGCGAGGCCCTCAGCGCCCAGCTGACGGACCTGCTCTGGGGCGCCTACGGCAGCGCGAGCGCGGCGGCCGGCGGCCTGCGGGAGTGACGTAACCGACATCCGGATGCTTGAGCGCGGCGCTGTCGGGCAGACCCGCTAGCCTCAGCCGCTCGCACCGGGGAGAATGCAGGATCGCTCCGGGCACAGATCGACGTCCCCGTGCGTTAGGACCGGCGCAGGACGTGAAGTGAGGAGAGCCCAGGACCATGGCCACGGACTACGACACCCCCCGCCGCAACGAGGCGGACGACATGGGCGAGGACAGCCTCGAGGAGCTGAAGGCCCGCCGGGCCGAGGCGCAGAGCGGCAGCGTCGACATCGACGAGACCGACCTTGCCGAGGCGCTCGAGCTGCCCGGAGCAGACCTGTCCGGTGAGGAGCTCACCGTCAAGGTGCTCCCGAAGCAGCTCGACGAGTTCACCTGCTCGTCGTGCTTCCTCGTGCACCACCGCAGCCAGCTGGCGAGCGACAAGGGCGGCAAGCTGACCTGCCGCGAGTGCGCCTAGCCCGGCGCGTGAACGACCTCAAGCGGCCGGAGCTGGGCGACCTCGTCGCCCGGCTCACCGCTGACGACCTCGACCGCCGAGAGCGCGGTCGGCTGCTGGCCGCCCTGTCCAAGGTGCTCGTCGGCAGCGCCCGGGCGGCGACCCTCTCGGGCAAGAAGCTGGCCGACCTGCTGACCGACGAGGTCGCCCCCCACCTGCCGGTGCGGGACCTGCTCACCCTTCGCGACCACCACCACGGGCTGTCCGGGGACGACCTGGCCGCCGCACTCGTGCGCACCGCGTCCGTGGTCACCGCCGGCATCGGCGCAGCGGCAGGCGCCCTGGCCGCCGTCGAGATGGCCGCGCCGCCGAGCCTGCTGGCCGCGCCGGTCCAGCTCGCGGCCGAGACGCTGGCCGTCGTCGCGGTCGAGCTGAAGCTCGTCGCCGAGCTGCACGTCGTCTACGGCAAGGCACCGGTGGGCTCGCGCCGCCAGCTGGCGATGGCGTACCTGTCGTCCTGGGCCGCCAAGCGCGGCCTCGACACCGGCACGGGCGGCCCGTCACTGTCGGACGTGCTGAGCACGGCCGCCCGCCAGCAGGTGCGGCAGCGGGTCGTGCGCCGGCTGCGCAAGAACCTGACCTCGCTGGCGCCCTTCCTGGCGGGCGCGGTCGCGGGGGCCGAGCTGAACCGCCGCGAGACGCGCGGGCTCGGCGAGGCTCTGCAGCGCGATCTGAGGGGCCGGCGCCGCTAGGCACAACTGACCAGTCGCAGGGGGCCCGCCGGGCCATGTCGGGACCGGGAAATGCGGACATACCGTCGGTGGACCGCCAAACAGCCCCTCGACACCGACAGGTCACGATGCAGGCCAACAGGTCAGGAGTGCCGCCGCCGTCCCGCGTGCGCGGGCGGCTCTGGCACCTGGGTCGCCTCGCCGACGGCCTCCCGGAGGCGCGCTACGAGGCGGTGCTGGCCTGCCTGCGGTCCGCGATCTGCGTCGCGGGTGGGGCAAGCCTGCTCGTCGTCGGGAACAGCCACCAGCGACTGCTGCTGCCGGCGATCCTGAACTTCGTCATCGCCGGCCTGTCTCTGCTGATCGCCGGTTACGTCGCGGTGGCCGCGTCGCCGGAGCGGGCCCGGACCCTCGGTGCCTGGTCCACCGCTGTCGACGTCCTCGCCTACGGCGCCTACAGCGCCCTGCTGGGTGACCGGCCCGGAGCCGGCTCGCTGCTCGGCATCTTCGTGCTCCTCGAGGGACCGATCCGCTACGGCCTGCGCGGGCTCGCCGCCACCGCCGTACCAGTGGCCATCATCGCGTCCGTGTGGCCCCAGGCCGACGCCGGGGGCAAGGCACCCGGCCCGGGCACCGTCGTCCTGCTGTGCCTGCTCTTCACGCTCCCTGCCGTCGTGATCCGCGCCCTGGTCATGCGCGGCAGCGCCCGGCTCCGCAACGCCGAGCTGCAGTTCTCGACCGCCTTCGAGCACGCCTCGATCGGCATGGCGCTGGTGGACCTCGATCTCACCGTCGTCCAGGTCAACCGCTCGCTGTCGCTGCTCGTCGGGGAGATGCCTGCTGCGCTGCTCGGCTCCGGCCTCGCCCACACCGTCGACGCCCTCGACCGCGACCGGGCGGCGGCGGCGCTCGCAGGCCTGACCGACGCCGAGCCGAGTGTGCGCCTCGAGGTCCGGCTGCGCCGCCCGGACGGTGGCGTTCGCTGGGGCCACATCTCCGCGACCCTGCTCCGCGGCCAGGGCGGGCTGCCCTCGCGGGTCGTCGTCCAGGTGGAGAACATCACCGAGCGCAAGCGCTCCGAGGCCATGCTCAGCCACGCTGCCGCCCACGACGCCCTCACCGACCTGCCCAACCGCAGCCTGCTGCTGGCGCGGCTCGACGCTGCGCTGTCGCGTGGCGAGCAGCTCGGCATCCTGTTCCTCGACCTCGACCGGTTCAAGGTCGTCAACGACGGCCTCGGCCATGCCGCGGGCGACCTGCTGCTCGTGCAGGTGGCGATCCGGCTGCGCGAGGTGATGCGCCCCGAGGACCTGGTGGCGCGCATCGGCGGCGACGAGTTCGTCGTCCTCTGCCGCAACGCCGACGAGGTGTCGTGCGCGCACGTCGCCCAGCGCGTCCTCGACGTCCTGAACCAGCCGATCCTCACCGCCAACGGCGGTGAGCTCGTCATCGGCGGCTCGATCGGCATCGCCCTGGCAGGCCCGGGCGACTCCGGCGAGCTCGTGCTTCGGGACGCGGACACCGCGATGTACGCCGCCAAGCAGAGCGGCGGTGGGCGCTACCACCTTTTCAGCACCGAGCTGCGCGAGCGGGCGGTCCGCACCCACGAGCTCGAGGTCGACCTCCGCACGGCGCTGCGCGCCGGGGACGTGTCGGTCGTCTACCAGCCCGTCATCAGCCTGAGCCACGGCCGCGTGCTGGGCTGTGAGGCGCTCGCCCGCTGGACCCACCCGGTCCGCGGGCTGGTGTCCCCGGCGGAGTTCGTCGCGGTCGCGGAGCAGTCCGACCTGATCCTCGACCTCGGCGACTACGTGCTGCGGCAGGCCCTCTCGGACGTCGGCCAGTGGCCCGTCGACGACGCGTCGCCGGCCCCGACCGTGGCGGTCAACGTCAGCCTCCGGCAGCTGGTCAGCCACAGGTTCCCGCGGCGGGTCGCGGAGCTGCTGCAGGCCTCCGGGGTCGACGCGTCGCGGCTGTGCCTGGAGGTCACGGAGACCGTTCTCGTCGGCGACGTCGAGCCCGTGATCGCGGTCCTGAAGGACCTGCGCGACGTCGGCTGCCGGCTGTCGATCGACGACTTCGGGACCGGCCACGCGTCGCTCACCTACCTCGCGCGCTTCCCCGTCGACCAGGTCAAGGTCGACCAGTCGTTCGTCGCCGGCCTCGGTGTCGACGCCGGCTCCGCCGCCATCGTCGGTGGCGTCGTCGGCATGGCGCACACCTTCGACCTGCGGGTGATCGCCGAGGGCGTCGAGACCGAGACGCAGCTGGCGGTCCTGCGCGAGATGGGCTGCGACGCCGTCCAGGGTTTCCTGCTCGGCAAGCCCATGTCGCAGCAGGAGCTGGCTCTGCTGTTCCGCCGTCGGGTGTCGGACGGTGGCGTGCCGATGCCGCGCGACGGCCGCGTCGAGGCGACCGACCCCACCGCCCCGTCCATCGACGAGGTCCGGCACACGACGCTGCTCGTCGAGGGCGCCAAGGCCGTCACCGGGCGCCTCGACCTGGAGTCGGTGCTGGAGCACGCGTTCCTCACGCTCGCGGCCTCCGTCGAGTTCGAGGGCGGCGCGATCATGCTCGTCGAGGACCAGCAGGTGCGGATCGCCGCCGGCATGCCGCAGCCGACCCCGGAAGCCCTGGCCGCCCGCATCCCCCTGGGCCAGGGAGTCTCGGGGACGATCTGCGTCACGGGCGAGCCGCGCTACCTGCCGGACATCACGATCGCCAGCACCGTCACCGCGAACCGCCGGGCCAAGAGCTCCTCGCACGGCGTCCGCAGCTGGTTCGGCGTACCGCTCATCGCGGAGGGCCGCCCCATCGGGCTGCTGCAGGTCGACTCGACCCGGGTGAACGCCTTCTCCGAGTCCGACCGCCTCGCCATCTTGTCCTTCGCCCCCGTCGTCGCGCTCGCGGTCGTCACCGCCCAGCGGGCCGCCGAGCAGCTCCGCCAGATCCAGGGCTCCTAGGGCCGCTCCGGCGAGGTGTGGCGGGGCCTGCTGCCCGGGGCCGCCCGCGCGACCGCGCACATCACGGGACGGTCACTGTGCGGCGGCCCCGCGTGGGTGCGCGCGGGAGGTCCGCACAGTGGGCGCTACTCGCCGCCGGGTGGGCCGGCGTGGCCGGCGGGCTTGACCTTGGGCAGGAAGCTGACCAGCAGGGCGGCCAGGGCGAAGATGCCGACCTCGTAGAGCAGGGTGCGCTGGAAGGCGTACACGAACTCGACCCGGCGTCCGTAGGCGGCGGCCTTCGCGACGGCGGCCGTCACGGATGCGGGGGTCCCGTCGGGGGTCTCGCAGCCGGCGGGCGTCACGGACGGGTCCTTGGCCCGGGACTGGGTCACGAAGCAGTCGTGGAAGGTCTTCGCCGGGACGATGGCGGTGACGGGGGCCGGCAGGCGCGACACGAACGCGTCGGCTGCCTGCGGGGCGTGGGCGGACAGCAGCCCGAAGAAGACGATGCCGACGATCGCGATGCCGAGGGCGCCGCCGACCTGCTGGCCGGTGGTGAGGACGCCGCTCGCGGACCCGGCCTCGCGCCCCTTGATGCCGGCGAGGATGAGGTTCGTCAAGGGGGCGATGAAGCAGCCGAGGCCCAGTCCGCTGATGAGGAGGAACGGCGCGATGTCCCAGGACGTGATGCCGGTGCCGAAGTGGTGGACGACGGCGATCAGCACCACCATCGAGAGCGACAGCAGCCCCGCGCCGACGCGCAGCAGGTTGGTCCCGAGCCGCTGAGCCAGCTTGTCGGACCGCGACGACGCGATCGCCGTGCCGAGCGCGAACGGGAAGCCGGTGAGGCCGGCGTGCAGGGCGGAGAAGCCGAGTCCGAGCTGCAGGTAGAGGCCGAAGGTGAAGAAGAACGCCGGGATGCCCGCGAAGAAGACCAACGAGACGACCAGGCCGACCCGGAAGCTCTGGTTGCCGAACAGCGTCATCAGCACCAGCGGGCTGCGGTTCTCGCGGGTCTTGCGTCGCTGTACGACGACGAACGCCGCCATCACGGGCGCGGCGGCGACGAGCATGCCGATCAGCCAGGCCGGCCAGTCGCGCTCGCGGCCCTCGGTGAGCGGGAAGACGACGAGGAACAGCCCGACCGTGATGACGAGGGCCCCGATGATGTCGAGGCGCGGCGCGTCCGGCGCTTTGGTCTCGGGCAGCAGCCGGGCCGCCGCCGTGACGGAGGCGAGGCCCACCGGGATGTTGACCAGGAAGATCATCCGCCAGTCGGTGCCGAACAGGTCGGCCGAGATGAGCAGGCCGCCGACCAGGGGACCGAGGATCGTCGCGATGCCGATGGTCGCGCCGAACAGGCCGAAGGCGCGGCCGCGGTCCTTCGGGGGGATCGTCACCTGGATGGTCGAGAGCACCTGGGGGACCATCAGGCCGGCCCCGACGCCCTGGACCACCCGCGAGAGGATCAGCACCGTGGCGTCGCCGGCGAGGCCGCAGGCGAGGGACCCGAGGGTGAAGACCGACATGCCGGCGATGAACAGCCGCCTGCGGCCGAAGATGTCGCCGAGCCGCCCACCCGTGATGAGCAGGCACGCGAACGCGAGCTGGTAGCCGGCCAGCACCAGCTGGATCTCGGCGAACGAGGCCGTGAGGTCCTTCTGAATCGACGGGATCGCGACGTTCACGATCGACACGTCGAGCAGGTTCATGAACACCGCGGTCAGCACGATGGCCAGCACGGCGTTGGGGTGGATCTCCTTGCGCTCTGCAGTCACCGTCACCCGGATGACGCTAGGCCACGGCTAGGACAGCTGCGACAGGAAGCCCCGGACGAGCGCCATCGTCTCCTCCGGGTGCTCGAACTGCGGGACGTGACCGCAGTCCTCCAGCACCACCGAGCCGGCATCGGGCAGGGCATCCGCGACGTGCGCCGCGAACGTCGACGGGACCAGCCGGTCCCGGTCTCCCCAGAGGAACAGCGCGGGGGGTGCGAGTCCGGGAAGCCGGTCCCAGAAGCCGCGCCGCCCGTGCGCCTCCTCGAGGAAGATCTGCCGGGCGCACGAGAAGAACGCCACCCGGTGCGAGCGCGAGCGGAACACCCGGACGCACTCGTCGGCCGCCGCGTCGTACCAGGACTTGGGCAGCCGGTCCGGGTCGCTGAACATCGCCCGGACAGCCTCGACCACCAGCCGGTGGCTCAGCCGCAGCGGGACCGCGCCCAGCTCCGGGCGCATCAGCCGGACCGCCGGCACCAGCTGTCGCAGCCGCCGGAACGCCGGCGACGGGGTCAGCAGCGCGAGCCCGCTCACCGAGCGGGGATGGGTGAGCGCCTGCTCGAGGGCGACGCGCCCCCCGAGGCTGTTGCCGAGCAGCGCGGCCCGGCGCATGCCGGTCTGGTGCTGCAGCGCCTCGACCCAGGCGGCGAACCAGGCGGGCGAGTACGACGCGGACGGTGCGGCCGTGTTGCCGAAGCCGGGCAGGTCCGGGGCGATGACCCAGTGGTCGCGCGCGAGGTCGGCGAAGCAGGGAAGGAGCGAGGCGTTGGTGGCGCCGAGCCCGTGGAGCATCAGCACGGGGGGCGCGTCCCGCGGCCCGGCTTCCAGGTACGAGGTCCGGATGCCCATCACGTCGGCCAGCCGCGAGCGCGGGAGCTCCGGGGCGCGGTCGTCGCCGCCGAACAGGCCGTCGAGCTGCAGCGACAGCCCGAGGTCACCACGGATCGTCACGTCGCCGTCGAGGAAGGCCTGGATGCCGGAGGACCGACCGCTGATCACGTCGGCGAGGACCGAGGCGCTACCGCGCACCAGCAGCGTGCGCTCGTGGGCGGCGCCGCGACGCACCCGGCCGCGTCCACGGTCGAGCTCGACCGTCCACTGGCTGTAGCCGTCGTCGAAGACGACGGTGGCCACGCGGTCGTCCAGGACGCCGTCCGACAGGGTGCGGCGCAGCCGGCTGGCCAGCAGGGCGTCGATGTCGCTTCCCCTGGGCCGGGAGGCTGCCGTCACAGCGAGGGCCTGCGGTCCGTCCAGTCCTCCAGCTGCGCGGCCACCGACAGCAGCAGCGACTCGCTGTGCGCGGGGCCGATCAGCTGTACGGCAAGGGGGACGCCGTCGGGCGAGAGCCCCGCGGGGACCGAGAGGGCCGGCTGACCCGTGACGTTCCAGGTCGGGGTGAACGGCACCCGGCGACCGGCGAGGGCCAGCGTCTTCACACCGTTCAGCGACTCCGCCATCGGGGGCAGCGTCGCGAGAGTCGGTGTCAGCAGCAGGTCGGCCCCGGCCGGTGGCCGTGCGAGCCGCTCGGTGGCGGCGGCCCGCAGCCTCATCGCGCGCGCGAAGGGCTTGCCCCGCAGCCTGCGGCCGACGGCGCCCACGGCGCGGGTGCGCGCCTCGGTGAGGGCCGGGTCGACGAGGGCGTCCAGGTCGTCCGCCGCGCCGGTCGTGTAGGTCACGACGAACGACTCCTGCACTCCCCGGTAGTCGGGGTCGGCGTGGACGAGGTCGTGACCGAGGTCGTGCAGCCGGCCCACGACACGGCGCAGGGCGGCCCGCACCTCGGGCGCCACCGGGGCGGGGGTCGGCGTCTTGTCCGACCAGGCGATCCGCAGCCGGCCGGGCTCCGTCGCCTCGAGGCGCGTGTCCTGCAGGACGTTCAGCAGCAGCAGGGTGTCCTCGACCGACCGGGTCAGGACGCCCGCGACGGACAGGCCGTGCCAGTGCTCGGTGTGCGGGGCCAGCGAAACCAGGTCGCGGGTCGGCTTCAGCCCCACCAGGCCGCAGCAGGCGGCGGGGATCCGGATCGACCCGCCCCCGTCGCTGCCGGTGGCGGCGGCCACGAGGCCGGCCGCCACGGCGGCTGCGGAGCCGCCGGAGGAGCCGCCCGACGTGCGCGCCAGGTCCCACGGGTTGCGCGTCGTGCCGAAGGTCCGGGACTCCGTGAACGGCCAGAGGGCGAGCTCGGGCAGCTTCGTCGTACCGATGATCACCGCCCCTGCCGCACGCAGCCGCCGGACGATCTCGCTGTCGTGGTGGGCCGCGGGCTCGGGAGAACCGGTGCCGAGGGTCCCGCTGTGACCGGCGACGGCCATCGAGTCCTTCACCGCGATCGGCACGCCGAGCAGCGGCCGCTCGTCCCCGGCGGCGAGGGCGGCGTCGGCGGCCCGGGCCTCCTGGTGGGCGCTGTCGTCGAACAGGGCGCGGAAGGCGCCGAGCCGCGTGTCGAGGCGCTCGATGCGCCGCAGGCAGGTCTCGAGCAGCTCCACGGCGGTGATCTGCCGCGCGGCCAGCAGCCGCCGCTGCCCGACCACGCCGGCGAAGGCCAGGGTCTCCTCGTCGAGAGCGGTCGTCACGCGGTCACCTCCGGGAAGCGGGCCAGGGCCACGGCGAGGTCCTGGGGCCGGCGGGTGCCCACCAGCCAGTAGGGAGTGTCGTCCTCCGGGTCCGTGACCGGGAGCAGGACCCCCCGGTGCGCCCACGGCTTCACCCGGACCCAGGCGTCCCGCTGCGCCCGGATGCCCATCCGCTCGCGCAGCGCGGCCCGTTCCAGGACCTCGGCCGGACCGAAGGCGGTGAGCGGGGCGCGGGCGCCGGGGACGTGGAGCACGCCGTTCTGGACGCGGACCTCGTGCCGGGACAGCAGGATCAGCGCGCCCACGCCGAGCAGGGGCAGCCCGACCAGCAGGACCAGGGTCTCGCGGAAGCTCGACGCGACGAGCCCGGCGCCGCCGAGCGTGATCGCGACCCAGGAGGCAGGCGCCCACAGGCGTTCCCGGTACGTCGGCATGCGCCCAACGGTACGGTTTCCACCCGTGAGCCTGCTCGTCGACGTGGTGCGGCTGGACCCCGAGGTCCCGCTGCCCTCCTACGCGCGCGCAGGGGACGCGGGCTGCGACCTCGTGACCACCGTCGACGTCGACGTGGCGCCGGGGGAGCGGGTGCTGCTGCCGACCGGGATCGCGGTGGCGCTGCCCGAGGGCTACGCGGCCTTCGTGCACCCGCGCTCGGGGCTCGCGGTGAGGCACGGTGTCGGGCTGGTCAACGCACCGGGCACGATCGACGCGGGCTACCGCGGCGAGATCAAGGTCATCCTCGTGAACCACGACCTGCACGAGACGGTGAGCCTCAAGCGGCTCGACCGTGTCGCCCAGCTCGTCGTGCAGCGCGTCGAGCAGGTTGTCTGGCGAGAGACGGAGGCGCTCCCCGAGTCGGAGCGCGGCGACGGTGGGCACGGCTCCACCGGTGGGTTCGGAGGACAGTAGGCATGGCTCTTTTCGGGCGGCGCGACCGCGGCATCGAGGTCGAGATCGACGAGGTCACCGACGAGGAGATCGACAACTTCGTCGACGACCTGGACGAGGAGCAGCGCGCCGCGGAGGACGCGATGCTGCTGGCGGAGCTGGAGGAGGACGAGGGCGGTACGGCGACGCCGGACGCGCCCGCCCCGCTCGCCCGCCCACAGGGGCCCTGGGACCTCCAGGACGCGCCGGCCCTCGACCCGGAGCGCCTCGACCTCGGCAGCGTCCAGGTCCCGGTCATGCCGAACACCGACGTGCGCCTCGAGGTCAACCCCGAGGGGGAGGTGGTCGCGGCGACCATCGTGCTCGGCGACTCGGCGCTGCAGCTCAACGCGTTCGCGGCGCCCCGGCGCGAGGGGATCTGGGACGAGGTGCGCGCCGAGATCCGCGACGCGCTCAACAGCAGCGGCGGCCAGGCCGACGAGGTCGCCGGACAGGTGGGCACCGAGCTGCGGGCGTCGGTCCCGACCGAGGTCCCGGGCAACGGCGTGCAGCTGGCTCCCGCCCGGTTCCTCGGGGTGGACGGTCCGCGGTGGTTCCTGCGGGGGCTCATCACCGGCCCGGCTGCGCACGACGACGCCCAGTGCGGCCCGCTGCTCGAGGCCTTCCGCCAGGTCGCCGTCGACCGCGGCGACGAGGCCATGGTCGTGCGCGAGCCGCTCCCGCTGCGGCTCCCCGCCGATGCGATGCCGGTAGCCGAGGAGGCTGCTGAGGCGGCCGGCTTCCAGATGCCCGAGCGCGGGCCGGAGATCACCGAGATCCGTTAGCGACTCGTCATGCCCCCGGCAAGGCCGCAGGGGCCCCGGGGAACGAAGATCAGGTCGTGAAGTCCCAGCGCTCCCTCGTCGCGGCTGCCGCGCTGTCGGTCCTGGCGGTCGTGGCGGTCCTCGTCGTGCTCACGACCAACCGGTCGGCGGCTCTGAAGAGCATCGCGCCGGAGCTGCGCCCCGTCAGCCAGTCGGAGCAGGCCCCTGAGCTGGCCGGCATCAGCCACTTCGACAACTCGCCCCGGATCACGATGGCCGACCTGCGCGGGAAGGTCGTGCTCGTCGACTTCTGGACCTACACCTGCATCAACTGCCGACGTACCCTGCCCTTCCTGCGCGCGCTCCAGAAGACCTACCCCGGCCTGACGATCCTCGGGGTGCACAGCCCCGAGTTCGGGTTCGAGAAGGTGCACGACAACGTCGTGCGGGCCGTCAAGGAGCTCGACGTGACCTGGCCGGTCGCCGAGGACCCGCAGATGCTGACGTGGCAGGCGTTCCAGAACGAGTACTGGCCGGCGGAGTACCTCGTCGACCAGCACGGCCTGGTGCGCTACACGAGCATCGGTGAGGGCAACGAGGGGCCGACGGAGAACGCGATCAGGTCGCTGCTGGGGGCGACGGGACCGCGGGCGTCCGTGAAGGACGACGGCGAGCAGGGCGGCAGCGGCATCACCCCGGAGACCTACTACGGCACCGAGCGCGGCGAGGCCTCGCTGACGACCGGTCCCGTGAAGCACCTGCCGGAGGCGCTCGAGCTGGACAAGGGCGCGACGCTGACCGTGCCGTTCACGGCTCGTGACGTCTATGCCACGACGTCGCCCGCCTCCGGGCCCGTGACCCTCGACGTGACGCTGGACGGCAAGCCCGTGCCGGCCGGTCGGCGTGGCTCGTCGCTGGTGGAGCAGGGCGGGCGGACGGTCGCGGTGCTGTCGCAGCAGGACCTGCTGCACCTGGTCACCGGTCCGTCGGTCGCCCCCGGGGCCCTCAAGCTCACCGCGCTCGGCGACGGCGCGCAGTTCTTCACCTTCACCTACGGCGCCTGACGTGCTGCTCGCGCTGACCTTCGCGCTGGGCAGCGGCCTGCTCTCCTTCCTCGCTCCCTGCACGGTGCCCCTGCTCCCTGCCTACGTCGGGGTGCTGTCCGGCTCGCGTGGCGGCTTCGTGCAGGGCTCGCTGCTCTACGTCCTCGGCTTCAGCGCCGTGTTCGTCACGCTGGGTGCCGTCGCCGGCGGGGCGGGCTCGGCGATCCGGCACGCGGGGGGCCCGGTGCAGCGGGCCGGCGGCGCCCTCGTCGTCGTGCTGGCCCTCCTGCTGCTCCTCGAGGCCCGGCTCGGCTGGCTCTCCCGGGTCGCGGTCTCCGCCGACGGCACGCGCGCCCGGCTGGCGCAGTCGACCTCCTGGGCCGCACCGCTCCTGCTCGGCGTCGTCTTCGGGACGGCGTTCACCCCCTGCGTCGGGCCGTTCCTCGGCAGTGTGCTCGCGTTCGCGTCGACGTCGCAGGGTGCGGGCACGGGAGCGCTGCTCCTCCTCGCGTACGCCCTGGGGCTCGGGCTCCCGTTCGTCGTCGCGGGCCTGCTGCTGTCCGCCGCACCGGCGCTGACGGCGCGCCTGTCACGAGCCTCCCGGCGGGTGTCGCTGGTGGGGGGCGTCGTCCTGCTCGTGCTCGGGATCGCGCTGCTGACCGGGACCTACGCCGACGTCGCCGGCAGTTTCGCCCGCATCCTGCCCTCGACGGCCTAGCATCGAGACGTGTCCAGGTTGAAGCGGGCCCTCCACCGGCTGACGGCCGACGAGGACGAGGTCCACGACGAGGAGCTGCAGGCGGCCGCCGTGAAGTCCGGCGCCACCACGGTCAACCTCTGCTCCGTCGGCAAGCCGGTCTGCGTCGCGGGGACGCTGCGCGCCGTCGTGCTCAAGCCCCTTGCCGGCGTACCCACCCTGGAGGCCGAGCTCTACGACGGGACCGGCACGGTGACACTGGTCTGGTTGGGCCGGCGCCGGATCCGCGGCATCGACCCCGGACGCTCGCTCGTGGCGCGCGGCCGGCTGACCAAGCGCGAGGGCAAGGTCACGCTGTTCAACCCGGAGTACGAGCTCAAGGCCGTCGGTGGCTGACTCCTCGGAGCCGCTGCACGTCAAGCACTTCCTCGCCCTCATGGGCGGTGGGAAGGGCGTCTTCGACAGCAGCGTCCCGGCGCTGGTCTTC
>JAODNF010000089.1 GCA_025464915.1 Frankiales bacterium
GCACGGTCCCGATCTACCAGGCGCTGGAGAAGGTCAACGGCAAGGCCGAGGACCTGTCGTGGGAGGTCTACCGCGACACCCTCATCGAGCAGTTCGAGCAGGGCGTCGACTACATCACCGTGCACGCCGGCGTGCTGCTGCGCTACGTGCCGCTCGCGGCCTCCCGCAAGACCGGCATCGTCTCCCGCGGCGGCTCGATCATGGCCGCCTGGTGCCTCGCGCACCACCAGGAGAACTTCCTCTACACGCACTTCCGCGACATCTGCCAGCTGATGGCGCAGTACGACGTGACGTTCTCCCTCGGCGACGGGCTCCGTCCCGGCTGCATCGCGGACGCGAACGACGAGGCCCAGTTCGCCGAGCTGCGCACGCTGGGGGAGCTCACCCAGATCGCCTGGGAGTACGACGTCCAGGTCATGGTGGAAGGCCCCGGCCACGTACCCATGAACAAGATCAAGGAGAACATGGAGCTGCAGCTCGAGGTCTGCAAGGAGGCCCCGTTCTACACGCTCGGTCCGCTCACGACGGACATCGCGCCGGGATACGACCACATCACCTCGGCCATCGGGGCCGCCATGATCGGCTGGTACGGCACCGCGATGCTCTGCTACGTCACGCCCAAGGAGCACCTGGGGCTACCGAACAAGGACGACGTCAAGGACGGCGTCATCACCTACAAGATCGCCGCCCACGCCGCCGACCTCGCCAAGGGCCACCCGGGCGCCCAGGCCTGGGACGACGCCCTGTCCGACGCCCGCTTCGAGTTCCGGTGGGAGGACCAGTTCAACCTGTCCCTCGACCCGACGAAGGCGCGTGACTTCCACGACGAGACGATGCCGACGACGGCCGCCAAGACCGCGCACTTCTGCTCGATGTGCGGCCCGCACTTCTGCTCGATGCGCATCAGCCAGGACGTCCGCAAGTACGCCGCCGAGCACGGTGTCGGCGAGGTCGAGGCCCTCGAGCTCGGCATGAAGGAGAAGTCGGCCGAGTTCGCCGACGCCGGCGGCCGCGTCTACCTCGAGGTCGTCGACTGACGTGGCCATCAAGCCGCAGGTCACCTTCGACTGCGCCGACCCGGGGGCGTTGGGCCAGTTCTGGGCGGCTGCCCTCGACTACGTCGTGCAGCCGCCGCCGGACGGCTTCGCGTCCTGGCCCGAGGCGCTCACGGCGTGGGGCGTCCCGGAGGAGGACTTCAACAAGGCCAACGCGATCGTCGACCCGGGGGGCGTCGGTCCGCGGATCTTCTTCCAGCAGGTCCCGGAGCCCAAGGCCGGCAAGAACCGGCTGCACCTGGACGTCCCCGCCAGCGACGGCGTCGGGACGCCGACCGACCTGAAGGTCCAGCAGTGCCAGGTCAAGGCGGACGCGCTCGTGGCTCTCGGCGCGACGGTCGTCGAGGTCGTCCGCGAGATGGGCTCCGGGTGGGTCGTGATGCAGGACCCCGAGGGCAACGAGTTCTGCGTGGTCTAGTCCGTTGGCGGTCGGCCGCGGGACGAGAAGCTGCGTGGAAGCGCTGCGGCCCGACGAAGTGACGAGGTTGGGAGCGGAAGGCGCACCCGGCCAAGCCCGCCCACAGTCCGCCGACCAGCCGGAACCCAAGAGGTCGGAGGGGGCCGGGACCGACGACGACTGAGCATCGACCCCTGCGGACGGGGTAGTCAGCGGGGGTGACGGAGACGCAGCGCGAGCCGGTACCGAGGAACGACACGGATGAGCGCGACACCGCGCTGGCGTTCCTGGCGTTCCAGCGGCACTGCCTGATCAAGAAGACCCAGGGGCTCACGGACGAGCAGCTGCGGCGGGTGCTCGTCCCGTCCGGCACGAACCTGCTCGGGCTCGTGCAGCACGTCATCACGGGGGAGCGCTGGTGGTTCCAGCACCACGTGGCCGGGCGGCTCCGGGACGAGGAGTTCGACTTCTCGATGGACGTCCCCGCTGATCGCTCGAGCGCGGACGTCCTCCGTGACTTCCACGAGGCGGTCGCCGAGAGCGACGCGATCGTGGCGGCGACCGATCTCGACGCCCTCACAGCGCTGCCGGTCGACGGCGAGCCCAGGACGCTCCGGTGGGTCGTCGCCCACAAGACGAGCGAGATCGCCCGGCACGCCGGGCATGCCGACATCCTGCGCGAGCTCATCGACGGGACGACGGGTCGCTAGTGAACCTGCGGGGCCGCTGATGCGTCCTGTGGTGCATGAAGCGCTGGCTCGTGCTCATCGCCCTCGTGATGGCGGGTCTGGTCGTGGGCTGGGCGATCGGCTCCTACCCCTACAACGGGCCGTCCGTGCGACACGGACAGGTCCAGGTCTCGATCGAGAAACCGTTGCCGTCGGCTGCTCCCCTCCTCGTCGCTCCGCCGGTGCCGATGGTCGTCTGGCACGGACCGGTCGAGCACCTGTTCTTCCACCCCTTGGTCCTCGATCCGCGAAAGGCTTTCACGAACGACCTCCTGGGCAAGGGCTTCGCCGACTACTTCGTCACGGCACGGGAGTTCCACGACATCGTGGATTCCCTGTGGGACAGGGGATGGACTCTCGTCGACGCCCACCGGGTCATGAACGGCACCGTCCGCGTACCCGCCGGTCGCAAGCCCCTCGTCCTGTCCGAGGACGACGTGAACTACTACCGCTACTTCGACGGCCGAGGCCTGGCGAAGCGGCTCGTCCTCGACGGCGCCCGGGTCCGGGCCGAGCTGCCCGACGGCTCGCTCAGCGACGAGGACCTGGTCCCCATCGTGGACGCGGAGGTCGCCGCCCACCCGCTGTTCTCGGCGGACGGCGCGAGGGGCGTGCTCGCGGTCACCGGGTACGAGGGGCTGCTCGGCGAGCACGGGGTCGCGACCGATTCCGCGGCGCGGGCCAGGACCAGGGCGCTGGCCGACCGGCTGAGGGCCACCGGCTGGAGCTTCGCCAGCCACACCTACGGCCACATCGACCTGACGCACGACTCGGTACGACGGATCTCGGCGGACACGGCGAAGTGGCGAGTCCTCGTGGGCGACCTGCTCGGGCCGGTGGACCTGCTGGTCTACCCGTTCGGTTCGCGGCCGTCGGTCGCCGGCGCCGCGTACCTCCGACAGGCCGGGTTCCCCTACCAGTTCGACATCGACATCCGGCCCGCCCTGCTCCGCCGTGGCGGCGCGCTCGTGATGAGCCGCCGGCACGTCGACGGCCTGGCCTTCGGCGTACCCGGCAGGCTGGCGCCCTTCTTCGACGTCACCGCCGTCCGGGACCCGTTGCGGCCCGGGTAGGTGAGGACCAGCTCGCGGCGGTGCTCGTTCACGCCATCAGGTCCGGGTTGAAGACCCGCGTCGTCGAGGCCGGGTTCACAGGCAGGCGGGCTGCCGGCCGGATCGGTCGGGATGCGAAGTTGCCACCGCAGTTCGGGCAGACACCGGCCATCGCCTCGACGCAGGCGGCGCAGAACGTGCACTCGTAGGTGCAGATGCGGGCCTGCTCCGACTCCGGCGGCAGGTCGACGTCGCACCGCTCACAGGACGGTCGTAGCTCCAGCATGCGGACATTAGACAGCCCCGTTGGCGTGTGGACCAACGGGGCCGTCACTGTGTAGACGCTCTGACAACCCGATCGGTTCGGATGAGCTGCTGACAACCGTCGGAACAAGGAGGACTGCGGCCCTGCCGCATCAAACCGGGAGAGGTGCCCACCCTGAGCCAGCGCCTTCGTGAGCTCGACCGCCGTGTCCTGCGTGAGCAGGACCTCACCACCCGGCAGGTGCGTGCCGTAGGCGTCGACGAACTCCTCGAAGGTCACATCACCTGCTGGTCAGGGGCTCCGAGAGGTTGGCGGGTCTCCGCGTTCAGGCGCTGCTGACGGTGACGAATGACTCGAGCCCGCGGAAGTCCTCGGGGTTGCGGGTGTAGAGCACAGCGCCGTGCACGTGGGCCGTGGCGGCGATGAGCAGGTCCAGAGCGCGGGCCCTGGGCTGCCGGCCGGACGCTGCAACGTGTGCTGCGATCTGCCCGTAGCTGTCGGCCACTGCGTCGTCCACGGGCAGCGGGTCGAACCGGCGCTGAAGGCGACTGAGCCGTGTCAGTCGCGTCGCCCGGGCTCCGGCCGTCTTCGCCACGAGCACGCCGAAGTGCAGCTCGGCCACGCTGATCACGCTGATGGCGAGCTGCCCGGGAATGGGGTCGACGTCCGTCGCGACCAGCACGCTGGTGTCGAGCAGACCGCGCACGGTCACCCGATCGTCCAGGGATCGCGCAGGGAGCCGTCGAGGAGGTCGCGGTCGGCTTCCCAGCTGGCGTCGCCCGGGGCGGCGAACACGTCGGACACGCTCTCCCACGCCACCCAGGACGGGACGTCTATCGGACCCAGGGAGGCCGCTGGCCGGCCGGAGACGGTGATCGTCAGGTGCTCGCCGGCCTGCGCCCGGCGAACGAGCTCACTGGCGTTCTGACGTACCTCGCGGAGGCCGACCTCTTCCATGCCGCGAAAGTAGCACAGGTGCTACCTCACGGTCGTCGGGGCGCTGGGGACGGCTCGGGCCAGGACGAGCGTGTGGCCTGGGTCGCGCAGGCGCGAGCGCTCGGCCTCCTCGGGGTTCACGAGACGGTGACGACGGTGATGCCGGGGGACTTGCCGACGTCGACGAGGGCCTGCCCCGCGTCCTCGAGCCCCACGGTCCGACCGATGAGCAGGTCGGGTCGGAGCGCCCCAGCGGCGACGAGGTCGAGCATCGCCGGGTACTCGTGCGCTGCCATGCCGTGGGAGCCGAGGAGCTGCAGCTCCTTCGAGAGGATCCGGCCCATCGGGATCGCCGGCTGAGGTCCGTGGAGCAGCCCGATCTGGACGTGCCGGCCGCGGGGCCTCAGGAGCGACAGTGATGCCTCGACCGCGGCGGGATCGCCGATGGCGTCGACGGTCACGTGCGGGTCCTCGATCGAGGCGACCGCACCGAAGGACTGGGCCAGCGCGACGGCGGCGGGGGACGGGTCGACGACGGCGACCGTCGCGCCGAGGGCGACAGCCACCTGGACGGCGGACAGCCCGACGCCGCCCGCTCCGTGGACCAGGACGCGCTCACGGGGTTGGACCGCGGCGACCGTGGCGACGGCGCGGTAGGCGGTGGCGAAGCGGCAGCCGAGCGACGCGGCGGTGACCGAGGACAGCGACGGGGGCAGCGCGACGAGGTTGGTGTCTGCGGCGTCGAGCGCGACGAGCTCGGCGAACGAACCCCAGTGCGTGAAGCCGGGCTGCCGCTGGTGCGGGCAGACCTGGCCGTTTCCCTCGGCACAGGTGTTGCAGGCCCCGCAGGCGTTCACGAACGGGACCGTGACGCGGTCACCCACAGACCACCCCTGCACGTCGGGGCCGACCTCGGCGACCGTACCGGCGAGCTCGTGGCCCGGGACGTGCGGCAGCACCTGGATGTCGGCGTCGTGGCCCTGCCAGCCGTGCCAGTCGCTGCGGCAGACGCCGGTCGCCTCGACCCGGACGACGACGCCACCGCAAGGGGCGACCGGGTCGGCCACCTCGCGGACCGACAGCGGACCGCCGAAGGAGTCGTAGACCACGGCGCGCACGCAAGGACTCTAGAGTCCGAGACGTGCCGAGTCCCCGCGTCCACCTGCCCGTCGCCGTCCCCGGGTGGGACGCCCTCCGCACCGAGCTGCAGGTGCCGGGGCCCTTCCCGCCGGAGGTGCTGGCCGAGGCGGACGCGGTGCAGCCGACGTTGCCGTCGGCTGACCGGACCGACGTGCCGTTCTTGACCATCGACCCGCCGGGCAGCACCGACCTCGACCAGGCGATGGCGCTGTCGAGGACGGCCGGCGGGTACCAGGTGCTGTATGCGATCGCGGACGTCGCGGCGTTCGTGCGGCCGGGCGGGGCGATCGACGTCGAGGCCCACAAGCGGGGCGAGACGCTCTACGCGCCGGACGAGCGGTTGCCGCTGCACCCACCCGTGCTCAGCGAGGACCGGGCCAGCCTGCTCGCCGACCAGGAGCGATCTGCGCTGGTGTGGGACCTGCAGCTCGACGGCGACGGCGAGCTGGTCGGCACCTCCGTCGCGAAGGCGATCGTGAAGAGCCGGCGCAAGCTCGACTACCCGGGTGTCCAGGCCGACATCGACGCCGGCACGGCGACGCCGGATCTGCTGCTGCTCAAGGAGATCGGCATAAAGCGGCTCGCTCTCGCGCGGGCCCGCGGCGCGGTCGACCTGCCGAGCCTGGAGCAGGAGGTGAGCGCGGACGGGACGCTGTCGTTCCGCGCACCGCTGCCGTGCGAGCAGTGGAACGCGCAGATCAGCCTGCTCACCGGCATGGCCGCCGCGAAGCTGATGCTCGACGGCAAGGTCGGCCTGCTCCGGACCCTGCCGACGCCGCCCCAGGACGCCGTGGACAGCCTGCGCCGCAGCGCGATGGCGCTCGGCATCAGCTGGAAGGCCGACCAGTCGTACGGGCAGGTGCTCAGCGCCCTGGACCCGCACGACGGCCACAGCGCCGCGCTGCTCAACCTGGCCACCCGGTTGCTCCGGGGCGCCGGCTACACCGCCTTCGACGGCAGCATCCCCGAGATCACGACGCACTCGGCGGTGGCTGCTGCGTACGCCCACTGCACCGCGCCCCTGCGCCGGCTCGCCGACCGCTACGTCGGCGAGGTCTGCGTGGCCCTGTGCGCCGGTCTGCCGGTGCCGGTCTGGGCCCGCGAGGCCCTGCCGACGCTGCCCGAGGAGATGGCCGCCGCCGACCACCGGGCCCATTCCCTCGACCGGGCCGCTGTCGACCTGGCCGAGGCGATGGTCCTGCAGCACCGGGTCGGTGAGACCTTCCCGGCGGTCGTCGTCGAGGCCAGCCACAAGGGCGGCACGGTGCAGCTCACGGACCCTGCCGTACGGGGGAAGCTGGACGCGCAGGAACCGCCACTCGGTCAGACGGTCAGCGTCAGGCTGACCGAGGCGGATCCGCAGAAGAGGTCAGTGCGCTTCCAGCTGGCCTGAGCCCACGTCGTACCGCCTGAAGGCCTGGCGCGCGGCCGCCACGGCCGGCGTCCACGCGACGCAGCGCGCGGCGGTGGCGCCAGTGAGTCAGCTGAAGCCGGGCGGGCCGGGCAGGCCGTTGCCGGACGACGGCGACGGGCTCGGCGACGACGAGGGGCGGGTCGAGCTGCTCGTCCTCGGCTTCGGCGACGGCGAGGTGGAGTGCGTCGGCCGCGGGGACGTCGACGCGCGTGGCTCGGGCGAGGCGATCACCGGGACCGCGGGCGCCGAGGCCAGCCTCGGCTTCGCGGCGACGCCCTTGTTGAGCACCGTCAGCAGCGTCTTGCTGAGCTGCCGGGACGCCGCGAGCACCTGGTCGAGCGCGGCGGAGTCGCCGGCGTTCTGCAGGGCGACCTGCTCCTTGTGCAGGAGCGTCAGCGCGGCCTGTGCCGCGACCGGGTCGGACTGGGCGGAGGCCAGGGCCTCGGCGATCTGGCCGTGCAGCGCGTTGGCGGCCTTGATCGCCTCGGCGGTCTGACCCGTGCTGGCCGCCCGCTCGAGCGTGGCCAGGCTGGCGTTCGCCGAGGCCGACTGGGCGCTGATCGTGTCGGTCGTGGTCGGGTGCGTCGTGTGGGGGACCACGCCGAGCAGGAAGCCGGCCACGGCCGCCGCCGCCACGAACGGCGCCGCGGGGACGCGAACCCGGCGCTTGGCCGGCCGGGCGAGCTCGGCGACGTGTTCGAGGGCGCGCTTCTCGAAGAAGCGCAGGCCGTCGCGGTCGCTGTCGATGATGTCGGCGGCCACCTGCGGCGCGCCGTTCTCGACGGCGGCGGCGGCCAGCGTCAGGTCGGTCTCGAGGGTGAGCCGCAGGCTGTCGACCTCGCGCAGCAGGGCGTCGAGGGCGCCCACGCGCGGGAGGTCCGGCAGCACCGTCTGCGCGGTCTCCGGGCGGGCGTCGGGCAGCACGGGGGGACGCTGCGCACGCAGTCGGCGCGGAAGCCGTCCCTCGTGCTGGGCCATGACCGTGGTCCTTCCGGATGTCCGATTTGTACAGGTTTCGACGCAGGCCGGACTTCTCCTGCCGCTGGGTCACGAAGATTCTCCCATGTGCGGAAGAACCTCTGTGGGGTGTGTTCGACGCGGCTTGGCAGACTCCTTCCCCATGAGTGATCTTCCTGGAACCGATTCCGCCGTCCTTGCCGTGCTCGGGGGGACCGGCGAGCAGGGCCGTGGGCTCGCGCGCCGGTTCGCGCTCGCCGGCCACCGGGTGGTGATCGGGTCGCGCTCCGCCGGGCGCGCCCAGACCGCTGCCGACGAGCTCGGCGGCGGCCCGGTCTCCGGCGCCGGCAACGCCGACGCCGCGGCGAAGGCGGACGTGGTGATCGTCGCCGTGCCGTGGGAGGGCCACAAGGAGCTGCTGCAGGAGCTCGCCCCTGTGCTGGCGGGCAAGGTCGTCGTCGACTGCGTCAACCCGCTCGGCTTCGACAAGCAGGGTGCCTACGCGCTCGCCGTCGAGGAGGGCAGCGCGGCCCAGCAGGCCGCGGCGGTGCTCCCCGACAGCCGGGTCGTGGCCGCGTTCCACCACGTCAGCGCCGTGCTGCTCCTCGACGAGACGGTCGCCTCGGTGGACACCGACATCCTCGTGCTCGGCGACGACCGCGAGGCGACCGACCTGGTGCAGGATCTGGTCGCCCGGATCCCGGGCATGCGCGGCATCTACGCCGGGCGGCTGCGCAACGCGCATCAGGTCGAGGCGCTCACGGCCAACCTGATCTCCGTCAACCGCCGCTACAAGGCGCACGCCGGTCTGCGGGTCACCGACGTCTAGCGACGACCTCGGGACGGACGTCGCGCTGCCGGCGTCGGTCCGGCGCGTGGTCTCGCTCGTGCCCTCGCTGTCGGAGTCCGTCGCCGACTCCGGACTGCTCGTCGGCGTCACCGACTGGTGCCCGCCGTCGATCGACGCTGCCAGGGTCGGCGGGACGAAGAACCCCGCCGTCGCCCGCGTGATCGACCTGGCCCCGGATCTGGTGCTGGCGAACGCCGAGGAGAACCGGGCTGACGACCTGGAGGCGCTGCGAGCTGCCGGTCTCGCGGTGTGGGTGACCTACCCGCGGACCGTCCCCGAGGCGCTGGTGTCGCTGGAGCGGATGCTGGCGGCCTGCGGGCTCGGGAAGCCCCTGTGGCTGGAGGCGGCCTCGCGCGCCTGGGCGGCGCCTTTCGAGGGAGTACGCCGCGGGGCGCTCATCCCGATCTGGCGACGGCCCTGGATGGCCGTCGGGTCCGGGACGTTCACGGGCGACGTGCTCGCGCGGCTGGGCATCGACAACGTGCTGGCCGACCACCCTGAGCGGTACCCGAAGGTCGATCTCGCCGCGCTCCCGCCGTACGACCTGGTCGTGCTGCCCGACGAGCCCTACGCCTTCTCGCCCACGGACGGCCCGGAGTGCTTCGAGGCGCCCGCGCGCTGCGTCAGCGGTCGGCACCTCACCTGGTACGGCCCGTCGCTGGCGGAGGCGCGCTCGGTGCTGACGGCTCAGCTTCAGTAGCGCTGGCTCTTGATCCGCAGCCCTGCGACGCAGTCGTCGATGAGCTCCTTCAGCCGCTTCTCGCGGGTCTCTGGTCGCTTGGCGCTGGCGAGCCAGTGCCTCACGACCTTCTGGTACGACGGGGGCTGGCGCTCCCAGAAGGCCCACGCCTCCGGGACCGCGCGCAGGGGCGCGTCGTCGAAGGCGATGTCGCCCTGCTCGAAGGAGTAGACGCCGGTCCTGTCCTCGCGCCTCCTGGCGAACGCGGCGCGACCGGCATCGGTCATCTTCCCTTGCTGCTCAAGGGATTCCACCTTCGCGACGTTGACCGCAGACCAGATGCTGCTGGGCTTTCGCCGCGTGAAGCGGATCGTGTAGGTCTCGTCGTCGACCCGCCTGCGGATCGCGTCGATCCAGCCGAAGCACAGTGCCTCGTCGACCGACTCCGACCACGTCATGCAGGGCTTGCCGGTGCTCCGCTTGTGGAAGCCGACGACCAGCTCGGTCTCCCTGGCGTGGTGCTCCTGCAGCCAGGCGCGCCAGTCGTCGGGCGTCGCGAAGAACCTCATCCGACCGTCTCGCGGGCGGTGTCGAGGTGCTCCTGGATCACGTCGAGCGCGAGGCCGCGGTCGAGGCGGACGCCGAGCCAGCCGCGGGCGCCGACGTAGGGCGGGCGGAAGTAGACCTCCGGGTCCTCGGCGACAAGAGCCTCCTGCTCGCCGGCCGGTGCGGCCAGCCACAGCGCGACCCGCCCGTCGCCGTGGTGGTCGTCGAGGAAGTTGCACAACCCCTTGCCGCGGGGACCCGGTGCGAAGAAGGCCGGGCTGCCGTGGCTGAGGCGCTCCGTCACGCCGGGCATCGCGAGCAGGTGCTCCCGGATCGGCTGGAACGGGTCCATGCCGGCATCCTGCCCCGCGGTTTCACCGTTTCGCGCCCGTCCGGGGACGGCAGTTCGGTGAAACGACGGGAGAGGGGTCAGCTGAAGGAGTGCTCCGGGCCGGGGAACTGGCCGCCGCGGACCTCGTCGGCGTAGGCGCGGGCGGCCTCGCCGAGCACGGTCCGCAGGTCGGCGTACTGCTTGGCGAGCTTCAGGCCCTTGGGGGTGAGGCCGGCCATGTCGGTCCAGACCAGCACCTGGGCGTCACACCCAGGGCCGGCGCCGATGCCGATCGTCGGGATGTCGAGCTCCTTGGTGACCCGCTCTGCGAGATCGGCGGGGACCACCTCCAGCACCACGGCGAACGCACCGGCCTCCTGCAGCGCGAGGGCGTCGTCGAGAAGCTGGTGCGCAGCCTCGCCGCGGCCCTGGACCCGGTAGCCGATGGCGTTGACGCTCTGCGGCGTGAGGCCGAGGTGCCCCATGACGGGGATGCCGGACTCGGCGAGCAGCTGCACCTGGGGGAGGACCCGGGCGCCGCCCTCGAGCTTGACCGCCTGGGCGCCGAGCTGCAGGAAGATGACCGCGTTGCGGAGCGCCTGCGCGGGAGACTCCTGGTAGCTGCCGAACGGCATGTCGGCCACGACGAGCGGCCGCTTGGTCCCGCGGACGACCCCGCGAACGAGCGGGATCATGTCCTCCATCGTGACGGGGACGGTCGTCTCGTAGCCGAGCACGTTGTTGCCGGCGCTGTCGCCGACGAGCAGCACCGGGATGCCGACCTCGTCGAACAGGCCCGCCGTGAGCATGTCGTAGCTCGTGAGCATCGCCCACTTCTCGCCGCGGTCCTTGGCGTCCTGCAGGTCGCGGGTGCTGACCCGACGGTTGGTGACGCCGCCGTACAGGGTCTTCAGGTCGTCTGACACGAGGTCCTCCGGGTCTTCCGCCTCCACGCAGATGTCGCGGGGCTCCTACCAGCGTGCCACCGGTTCCCTGCGTTGTCCCTGTGTTGCGCGTCACTGTGGTGGCAAGATCGCGCGTATGGCAGACAACTGGCCCACCATCCACGCCGAGCGCCGCGCCCTGGCGTCCGACCTGGGCGACCTCAGCGCGGAGCAGTGGAGGACGCCGTCGCTGTGCCAGGGCTGGTCGGTGCACGACGTGCTGGCCCACCAGGTGGCCTCGGCGACGCTGACGCCCCCTGCCTTCCTCGCCAAGTTCATCGCGGCCGGCTTCAACTTCGGCAAGTTCGCGCAGACCGCCGTGGACAAGATCGGCAAGGACGGCCCGGCCGCGACGCTCGCCGCCTACAAGCTCCACGAGACCTCGACCAAGAGCCCGCCCGGGCCGAAGGACACCTGGCTCGGCGAGACGATCGTGCACGCCGAGGACATCCGCCGGCCGCTCGGGATCGCGCACGACTACCCCCAGGACGCGCTGGTCAAGGTCCTGGACTTCTTCAAGGGCAGCAACACCCTGATCGGGTCCAAGGACCGGGTCGCCGGGCTGACGCTGAAGGCGACCGACGTCGAGTGGACGCATGGCTCCGGTCCTCTCGTCGAGGGTCCGGCGGTGTCGCTGCTGATGGCCATGACCGGTCGCAAGGCGCACCTCGACGACCTCACCGGCGACGGGGTCGAGACGCTCCGCGGTCGCTGATGCCGGTCAGCCCGGAGCAGCAGGAGCTCTTCGACGAGCTGGCGGAGGTGGTCCCCGAGGCAGACCGGCGGCTGGTGTTCGGGAGCCCGGCATGCGTGCTCGGCGGCTACATGTTCTTCGGCGTCCACCGGACCGGGGCGTTCGTGCGGCTCTCACCCGAGCTCGGCAAGGAGCTCGAGGCCGAGGGCGGCCGGCCGTTCGAGCCGAGGGAGGGACGTGCCATGGGCGGCTTCTGGACGCTGCCCGACGGCGACGGGACCGACTGGGTTCGGCGCTCCTTCGAGCACACCAAGGACCTGCCACCGAAGAAGCCCGCCAGGAAGAAGGCCTGACTTCCCTGCTCCTGCCGTCGCCGGCGGCCGCTGACCCTGCCCTCGCCCAGGCTCAGACCGGTCCGGGTGCGGGCGCTGGGCGGAGGTGGGAGCAGGGAAGTGGGTCAGCCCTCGCGCCAGCGGCTGGTGATGGGGAGACGCCGGTCGCGGCCGAAGGCGCGTGGGGTGATCTTCGGGCCGGGCGGGTACTGCCGGCGCTTGTACTCGGCGAGGTCGACCAGCCGGACGACGCGGTCGATGAGAGCGCCGTCGAATCCGGCGGCGATGAGCTCGGCGCGGCCCAGGTCGCGCTCGACGTAGGCGTCCAGCAGCGCATCGAGGACGGGGTAGTCGGGCAGCCGGTCGCTGTCGAGCTGGCCCGGCGCGAGCTCGGCTGACGGCGGCTTGTCGATGCTGGCCACCGGGATCGCCGGGGAGACGGTGTTGCGCCAGCGGGCGAGTGCCCAGACCAGCGTCTTGGGCACGTCCTTGATGGGGGCGAAGCCGCCGGCGCTGTCGCCGTAGAGCGTGGAGAAGCCGGTGGCGAGCTCGCTCTTGTTGCCGGTCGTCAGCACCAGGTGGCCGTGCTGGTTGGACAGCCCCATCAGCAGGGTGCCCCGGACCCGCGCCTGCAGGTTCTCCAGCGCGAGGCCGGTCAGCTCGGTCGCGCCGCAGTAGGCGGCGACCATCGGCGCGATCGGGATCACCTGCCAGTGCAGTCCGAGGAGCTCCGCCAGCGCGGCGGCGTCATCGATCGAGCCCTGGGACGACCAGTCGCTCGGCATCCCGACGACGTGCACCCGGCCGGCGCCGAGGGCGTCGTGCGCGATGGCCGCGACGACCGCGCTGTCGATGCCGCCGGACAGCCCGAGGACGACGGTCTTGAACCCGTTCTTGTCGACGTAGTCGCGGGTGGCCGTCACCAGGGCGCCCCAGACCTCCGCCTCGTCGGAGAGCTCCGGCGCGATGCCGGCCGCGATGGCCGGGTAGGACGGCAGCGGTTCGGCCACCAGGACGTGGCGGTCGATGTGCATGGTCGTCCCGTCCAGTGCGTCCACGTCACCCGTCAGATCGCCTGCTGCAGCGGGGATCTCGAGGTCGACCGCCATCAACCCCTGCTCCCACTCGGGGGCGCGGGCGACGATCGTCCCGGTGGCGTCGACGACGAGCGAGTCCCCGTCGTAGACGAGCTCGTCCTGCCCGCCGACGAGGTTCACGTAGGCGATCGCCGCGTTCGCCTCCACCGCTCGCCGCGACACGAGCGCCCCCCGGACGTCGTCCTTGAACCGCTCGTAGGGGCTGGCGTACGGGCAGAGGACCAGCCCGACACCGGCGGCGCGCGCGACCGCGATCGGGCCGCCCTCCTGCCAGAGGTCCTCGCAGATGACGATGCCGACGTCGACGCCGTGCAGCCGCAGCACGGGGAACCGGTCGCCCCGCACGAAGTAGCGGAACTCGTCGAAGACGCCGTAGTTGGGCAGGTGGTGCTTGGCGTAGGTGGTCACGACGCGGCCCTGCCACAGCACCGCGGCCGCGTTCTGCGGCTCGCCGGCCGGGCGCCCGACGGCGGGGGCCGGCCGGGAGCTCTTGTCGCAGAAGCCGACCACCACCGCGACCTCGCCGGCTCCCTCGTCGGCGAGCCGGCCCGCAAGCGCCTTCAGCGCCGCGATGCTCGCTTCCACGAACGAGCGCCGCAGGACGAGGTCCTCCGGCATGTAGCCGGTCAGCGTCATCTCCGGGAACACGACCGCGTGGCAGCCCGACGCCCGCGCGTGCGCTGTCCAGCTGCTGACGAGGTCGGCGTTGCCGCGCAGGTCACCCACCGTCGTGTCGATCTGGGCGAGCCCGACGCGGATCTGCGGCATGGGCCTCAGCCTAGGAGGCGGCCTTCAGCAGGGCCTCGTACTCGTCGTCCGTGAGCACGACGTCGGCGGCGGCGCAGTTCTCCTCGAGGTGGGCGACCGAACCCGTGCCGGGGATGGGGAGCATCACGGGCGAGCGCTTCAGCAGCCACGCGAGGGCCAGCTGGGCGTGCGTCGCCTGGTGCTCCTTCGCGATCTCGTCCAGGATCCCGCCGGGCTTGGCCAGGTCACCGGCCTGCACCGGGAACCAGGGGATGAAGGCGATGCCCTCGCGCTCGCAGTGGTCGAGGACGTCCTCGCTCTGCCGGTTCGCGAGGTTGTAGAGGTTCTGGACGCTGACGACGTCGATCACCTTGCGGGCCTGCTCGATCTCGGCGACCGTGACCTCGGACAGGCCCACGTGCCGGATGAGGCCGGCGTCCTGGAGCTCCTTGATCGCGCCGAGGGACTCCTCGACGGGGACCTTCGCGTCGATGCGGTGCAGCTGCCACAGGTCGATGCGCTCGACGCCGAGGCGGCGCAGGCTCATGTGCACGCACTGCCGCAGGTACTCGGGCCGGCCGACCTGCTCCCAGATCCCCGGGCCGCTGCGGGTGAGCCCGCCCTTCGTCGCCACGACGACGTCGCCGTAGGGGTGCAGCGCCTCCCTGATGAGGTCCTCGCTGACGTAGGGCCCGTAGGAGTCGGCCGTGTCGATGAAGTCGACGCCGAGCTCCACGGCCCGCTCGAGCACCTGCAGCGCCGTCTTGTGGTCCTTCGGCGGGCCCCAGATGCCCTCGCCGGTGATGCGCATCGCGCCGTAGCCGAGGCGGTTGACCTCGAGGTCGCCGCCGATGGTGAACGTCCCGCTTGCCTTGGTCACGCCGTCTCCTCGTCCGTGGTGAGAGCTCTGCTCCTACCCGCCGCAACCCGTCTCACGACAGACTCCTTCCCGTGGAACAGGGACGCGCTTCCGAGACCGCCCGCCGGGTCGCGGCGCAGCGGCTCACCTTCGACCGCCTGCCCGGCTCGGGTGACGCGGCGGCGGACGAGGCGCTGCACCGTGACGTCGCCGACGGCCTCGGGTGGGTGCCGACCCCCATGACGCGCTACCTCGCGGCCCGGACGCGGTTCGTCGACGCGGCGGTCACCGGCTGGTCGGGTCCGCAGGTGGTCGCTCTCGGGGCCGGGTACGACGGACGGTCGCTGCGCTACTCCGGCGCGCGCTGGTGGGAGCTGGACCACCCGGCGACGCAGGCCGACAAGCTCGCGCGGCTGTCCCGCCTCGGCATCCGCACCGACGCGGTGTTCGTCGCGGCGGACTTCCTGGTCGACGACCTGGCGCTCCCGGGGCACGACGCGGCGCTGCCGACGCTGTTCGTGTGCGAGGGCGTGCTGGCCTACCTGCCGGACCCGGCCCGGCTGCTGACCTGGGCTGCGTCGGTCGCGTCACCCGGGTCGGTGCTGGTCACGGAGGTGCCCGTCTCCGGCGCCGCCTCGGCGACCGCATCGTCCCTGCGCTCCTCGGTCGCCGACGTCGGTGAGGCGATGGCCGAGCCGTGGGCGCGGCCGTCGTTGCGAGCGCGCTTCTCGTCGTACGGCTGGAGTCTGGACCGTGCCGTCGACGCCCGCGGCGTGCCGATCGAGGAGTCCGACCTGACCGCTGCGCTGGT
>JAODNF010000103.1 GCA_025464915.1 Frankiales bacterium
TGCGTCGACTGCGGCCGCATCGACGGGCTGACCGACCTGGTGCTGCCGGGCACCCCGCTGCCCGAGGTCATGGGCCGGCTGTAGCACGCTGGCGGGGTGCGTCTGCTGCTCCTCGCTGACACCCACGGGCGTCCGCTGCCGGACGAGGTGTGGGCCTCCGTCGACAGCGCCGACCTGGTCGTCCACGCCGGCGACTTCGTCACGGCGGACCTGCTCGACGAGCTCGAGGCGCGCGCCGACGTCCTCGCCTGCTGGGGCAACAACGACGGGGCCGACCTGCGCGCCCGGTTGCCCGAGGTCGCCCGTCGCACCGTGGCGGGCGTCCGGCTCGCCGTCGTGCACGAGACAGGCGCGGCCTCGGGCCGTGGGGCCCGGATGGACAGGCGGTACGACGAGGACGTGCTGGTCTTCGGCCACAGCCACGTGCCGTGGGACACCGTCACGCCCCGGGGGATGCGACTGCTGAACCCGGGCTCGGCCACCACCAGGCGGCGGCAACCGCACTGCACTTTCATGACCCTCGACCTGCCGAGCGGCGAGGTCGTGCTGCATAGGCTGGGTGCATGAGCGCCGTCGACAACAGCCCGCTGCCCGAGGGGGTCCTCCGCACGACGGTCGACATCCCGGGAGGCCCGCTCGCCGTCCTCGACACCGGCACGCCCGAGCGCGGGACCGTTGTCATGGTGCCGGGCTTCACGGGGTCCAAGGAGGATTTCCGGCTTCTCGTGAAGCCGGTCGCCGACGCCGGCTTCCGGGTCGTCGCGATCGACCAGCGCGGTCAGCACGAGTCCGACGGCCCCGACGACGAGGCGGCCTACGGCGTCGAGGTCCTCGGCAGCGATCTGCTCCACGTCGTGAAGGCGCTCGGCGACGGGCCGGTGCACCTGGTCGGGCACAGCTTCGGTGGCCTCGTCGGGCGGGCCGCCGTGCTGCAGGAGCCGTCGGCGTTCCGGTCGTTCGTGCTGATGGGGTCAGGCCCCGCCGCCCTCACCGGTGGCCGCGCCGACGTCATGCCGTTCATGCGCGCGATCCTGCTCGAGGGCGGGGTGCACGCGGTGTGGGAGGCCTCGCTGCAGCTGCCGCCCCGCTCCGACAAGCCGCCGGTGTCCGACGACGTGCTCGCCTTCCTCAAGGACCGGATGCTCGGCAACACGCCGGCCAGCCTGCTGGGCACGGGGCAGGCTCTGATCACCGAACCCGACCGGGTCGCGGAGCTGAAGGCGACCGGCATCCGCTGCCACGTCATGTTCGGCGAGCAGGACGACGCCTGGTCGCCCGAGACCCAGACCGAGATGGCCGAGCGGCTCGGCTGCGGCGTCTCCGTCATCGAGGGCGCCTGGCACTCACCCGCAGCCGAGAACCCGCCGGCGACCGCCGCCGCGCTGCTCGCCTTCCTGACCGCTTGAGGACTCCGCCGCGAGCCTCGAGGCATCCTGTGACGTCCCGGCGTGCACAGGATGCGTCGACGGCGCCGGGTCAGGCCGAGGACGCGACCTCGAAGGTCCACAGGTCGGCCTGGCTCGACACGGGCGGCCCCGACTACCCGCCGTGGCCCGCTGCCAGCCGGCCGCCGTCGCGCCAGGCCACGAAGTCCGCCTCGCTCGCCCACCGCGTGTAGACGAGGTAGTCGGTGGTCCCTTCCACGGGGCGGAGGAGCTCGAACCGCTCGAAGCCCGGTGAGCCTCGACGGCGCCCTTGCGCGCGGCGAAGCGCTCCTCGAGCGTGGCACCGGCCCCCTCGGGCACCGACAGGACGTTGATGGCGACGAATGACATGCTCAACAGCATGGTGGATGTCGGTCTCTACGGTCCGGACTCGGTCACCTGGCGCGTCCACAGCGACCCCGTGATGCCCCTCGCCGCGCCGCGCACCCTTCTCCTGCAGGCACTGCAGCCCGAGGCGATGGCCGGCGTCGCCGGAAACAGCGGCTTTCGCGACGACCCGTGGGGGCGGCTGCACCGCACCGCCGAGTACGTCGGCGTCACCACGTTCGGCACGGCCAGCGAGGCCGAGCGGGCCGGCGCCAAGGTCCGCGGCATCCACCGCCGACTGGGCCTCGACGACCCGCACCTGCTGCTCTGGGTGCACTGCACCGAGGTCGAGTCGTTCCTGTCGGTCGTGACCCGTTGCGGCCTGCGACTGACCGGCGAGGAGAAGGACCGCTACTACCTCGAGCAGGTGGCGAACGCACGGCTCGTCGGTCTCGAGACCGCGCCGACCAGCCGCGAGGCGATGGCGGAGTACTTCCGCTCCATGCGCCCCGAGCTGCGGGTGACCCCAGCCGCTCGTGACGCCGCGCGCTTCGTGATGTCACCGCCGTTGACCGGCCGGATGAGCGCCCTCAAGCCCGCGTGGTTCGGCATCGCCGGCGTGAGCGTCGCGATGCTCCCGCGCTGGGCACGTCGGCTCTACCGGTTGCCCGGTCTCCCGATGACCGACGTGGGCGCGACGGCGGCCGGGATCGCCTTGCGCACCAGCCTGTTCGCCCTCCCCGAGCACCTCAGGCACGGTCCCCACCACCGGGCCGCTCAGGTCCGTCTCGCGAGCTGAGCCAGCCCGGGGAACCTCATGGACCACGACCGAACCACGCACACCGCATGGAGCCCGCGCTCACGTGAACCGCAGCCACGAGGTTGCGCGGGAGAGCGGGTGGCTACTTCACCTCGAAGGTCTGCTTGGTCTCGTACGAGTCGAGGTCGTTGGCCCTGATCTGGAGGTCGATGACGTAGCTGCCCTTGCCGGGGAGCACGACGTCGAGGTCCTCGTAGTGGCCGGTCGACTTCAGCGGCGGGTTCACCGTGATCCTGTCCGAGCTGCCCTTCTTCTGGATGTAGCCGGACACCTCCGCGACGTCCTTCGTGAGACCCGAGCTCGTCAGAACCGTGTAGACGTGCAGGCCGTTGACGCCCTTGCGCGCCGGGTAGATGTCGACGGCCACGGTGTACGGACCGGCGGCGGACTTGCCGGTGTACGGCGGGGCGAAGGCGTCCTTGGCCGGGACGGTGTTGACCAGCAGGGCCGTCACGGCCACGACGACGACCGCGAGCGAGGCCTCGATGCCGACCGACCGGCGCAGGGTGGCCACGGTCGACTCCGAGTCCTCCTCCCCAGCAGCGGGCGGATGCGTGTAGTGCGACCGGACGAAGGACCGGCCGACGAGGGCGAACAGCAGCATCAGACCCACGAGCGCGTACTTGACCACCAGGTAGATGCCGTACTTGGTGCTGAAGAGCGCCCCGATCTCCCGGACCTCGCGCAGGGTGGCGAACACTCCCGTGGCCACGAGCAGCGCGACGGACGACGCCGCGAGCCGCGACCAGCCCGGGAGCAGCGCCGCCTGCTCGTCCTCGGTCCAGCTCCGCAGGCCCCTGACCAGGACCACGAGCCCGCCGACCCAGGCGCTGACGAACACCAGGTGCGTCGTGTCGAGCAGGTCGGTCCACGGCTCCCAGTCACCGACGCCCGCGTGCCCCGCCGCGGACCAGGTCATGGCCATGAACAGCCCCATCGCGGCGAGCAGCCCCGCCGACGCCTTGCTCGCCCGCTTGCCCACGACGAGCACCGCGAGGGCCGCGACGGCAGCGATGACGATCCGGGTGCCGGTCGCCTCGCCGTACTTGGTGCTGCTCACCGAGCTCAGCAGCCTCGAGTCGAACGTGTTGCTCAACCCCTCGCCGGCCGCGTAGGGGCCCTCGAGGAAGAGCGCGAGTGCTGCCATGACGGACTCGACGACGGCCGCACCGAGCAGCATCCCGCGGATCCGCGGGACCCCCGCCGGCCACAGCAGCAGGCAGAAGATCGCGCCGCCGAGGAAGACGAGAAGCGCCGAGAAGCCGAAGAAGCGGGTGGTCCCGAGAGCGATCGACGGGGCGCGCGGGGCCGCCGTCAGGGACGTGAGGTTGCCGCGGCCGAGTCGGTCCTTGAGGTCACCGGACTCCTTCCCGACGCTGAACGTGAAGGCCCCTGACACCGGGTGGCTGTCGGCCGAGACAACCCGCCAGATGACGAGGTACGACCCCTGCGCCAGCCCGCTCTTCAACGGGATGTGCACCTCGGTGCCGCCGGCGCTCTGCGTGGGCACGCCGGTGTCGACGCGGTCACCGTCGGCCGTCACGACCTTCAGCTGGCCGAGGCCGATGGTGACGGCCTCGCCGTACGTGAGAGTCACCTCGGTCGGCTGGGTGTCGAGGATCTGGGAGTCCTGCGGAGTGGTCTTGAGGAGCGCCGCGTGGGCGGAGGCCTCAGGGGCGGCCAGTCCGAGCAGGAGCAGTGCTGTCATCAGGGCACCGACCACGGTGCCCACGCGGCGCATCCTCATGCGGGTCAGGCCTTCCGGCCGCGCACCAGTGCTCCGACGGCGACGAGGAACGCGACCGCGCCGGCCGCCAGGCCCGCACCGCCGAGGGTCCGCGCGCTGTCGTCCTTGAGCTTCGCGCTCGGCAGGTTCACTGCCGGCACCGGACTGGCGCTCAGGGTCCGCGCGGGCGTCGGCTGCGTCGTCGTCTCCCCGGCGAGGGTCAGGACGGGGGCCGGGTGATCGGCCTCGGACCCGGTCTCGATCCAGCGGACGACGTCGCCGTCCTTGTACGTCTGGACGGCCTTGAAGGCAATGCTTTCGACGTCGGGCAGCAAGCCGGCGGCGAGGGTGAAGTCCTCGTACCCGTCCTTCGGGATGCCACCGCCGGTCGCCGTCCAGACGACGTCCACGACGACCTCGCCGATGTCGCCGTCGTCGGTCTTGATCGGCGTCGCGAGCTTGCTGGTCTTCACGGTGAAGGTCCACCCGGGCTTGTTCTCCGGGTAGACCCCGGCGATCGGCGTCGCGACAGGAAGGGCGATCTCGAGCTTCGTGGTCGCACTCGCCTCCTCGTTGGGGACGCGGAAAACGATCTCGCCGTCGTGGCCGCCCTTGGTGGCGTCGCTGTGGACGGTGACGTGGGCGGACGCGGGCAGGGCGGCGAACAGCACGCCGGCAGCGGCGAGCAAGAGAGTGAAGCGCTTGCGTGACAAGGGATCTCCTAGGTCTGAGGACGTGCGGGCTACTGCGCGAGGGCGAGCAGCACCGGAGGTCCGCGCCGCGCGGGCTGCGCGGCGACCCAGGTGGAGCGAGGAAGGAGGACAGGCACGGGAGCAGTACGCCGGAAGGGCGCGGGGACTAGCGGCAGCGCAAGGGATCGCCGGAGCCGCAGCGCCTTCGCACCGGCGCGCAGCAGGGCGTCGGCGGCCCACAGGCCGGCGTCGGCGCGGCCGAGCAGCAGCCCAGTGCTGAGGGCCGCGACTGCATGGAAGGCTCCCATCGTCCAGGTGAGGGCCGGGACCCGGATCCCCGGTCCGCAGAGGGCGTCCAGCAGCACGTGCGTGACGAGCTGAGCCGTGACCACCCAGGCGAGGAGGGCCGGCAGCCTGCGACGGGCGCCGAGCACCGCCACGGCACCGGGCCAGCACAGTCCCGCGGCGAGGGCGATGGCGAGGGCGCTGTCGCAGCCGTCGACCAGGGCGTGCGCCGTCGAGGCCAGTCCGACCGTCGGCACCGTGAGGACGGCCGCCCGGACACCGCGCACGAGACCCGTGCGGGGATCGGGGGCGAAACGGCTCACTCCACCATCGTGCCCGACAACCCGGTCGCGCGACCTGTTCGGGTGCGCCAGAGTGACGCCGTGACCTGGACGACCCGGCCCTGCACCGTCGAGGACGCCCCCTCCGTGGCGGCGGTCTACGAGGTCTTCGACACCGTCGAGTTCGGCCAGCAGACGTTCGACGAGGACGACGTGCGCACCGTCCTCGGCCAGGGCTACGAGTGCTCGGTCGCCGTCGACGACGGGGTCGTGGGGTTCGCCTCGATCCACCCCGAGGGCGACGTCGAGACGGTCGTCCTCCCGTCGTACGACCCTGCCCTGCGAGCGTCGCTGCTCGGGCTGGTGCTGGACCGGGCGCGTGAGCTGCAGCTGGAGAAGGTGTCCCACTGGGCCGGCCTCGGAGGGCTCAGCGCGCCCTTCCTGCGCGAGCGCGGCTTCGCCGACAGCGCCATCTCGTGGAAGCTCGAGCGGGCGCTCCCGGCGCCCGCGCCGACCTGGCCCTCGGGCATCGACATCCGCCCGTTCGACGACGCGCACGCCGTCCATGCCTGCGTGACCGCGTCGTTCCGCGGCACGGCCTTCGGGCGCGAGCGCACCTTCGAGGAGTGGTCGCAGGTGCACCTCGAGCACCTCGTCGACGTCGTCTGCGCCTGGCGTGACGACGACCTGGTCGGGGTGGCCACGCGGGGCACCTTGCTGGGGCAGGGCTACCTGGCCCAGCTGGGCGTGCTGCCCTCGCAGCGCGGCACCGGCCTCGGCCGCGCCCTGCTCCTCGAGACGTTCGCCCGGGACGCTGCCGACGGCCACATCGTCACGTCGCTGTCCGTCGACGGCCAGAACGAGGGTGCCCGTCGCATCTACGACAGCGTCGGCATGAACGTCGCCGAGGAGATGCACCGCTGGGACCTCGTGCTGTGAGCTGGCCGCTCGACGACCTCGTCCTCCCATCGCCATTTTCCTGAGGCGGCTCCGATGCAGCGCAGCGGAACGGCCCCCTCACCGAAGTGAGGGGGCCGCTGCCGGGGGCTCAGCTGTGGTGCAGGAGGGTCTTGATCAGGCCGCCGACCCGCGGCGTGCCGAGTCCGGTCGTGTAGTCCCATCCCGGGGTCGCGACGTGGATGCCGTTGCTGCCGGTCGTGATGTCGTGGAACGACGCCGCGTAGCCGGTCGGGGTCGAGGCGGCCTTGTAGAGCAGCGGAGCCGCGAAGCCGAGGTTCTTGCCGGCTGCGCCCTGCACCCGGGCCCACATGCCCATCCAGAGCGGGGAGGACAGGGAGGTGCCGCCCCCGGAGGTCGCACCGCCGGCGCCGTAGACCGCGTAGCCGTTGCTGACGACGTCACCCGACTGCGAGGCGATGTCCGGGACGGCACGGCAGATCGTCGTGGGGGCGGTGAGGCACGGCTGGTTGATGCCGCTGACACCGTTCTGCCACGTCGGCGCCGGCGTCCACAGCGAGGCGCCGCCGCCGCCGAAGGGCCATGAGTACTCGGCGAAGCGGGTGCCGGGCTGACCGTCGCCGCCCTCGTTCGTGTAGGTCACAGTGCCACCGACGGCGACGGCCGAGACGCTGACCGCCGGGTAGTTCTGCTCCGGAAGGCCCTGGTTGAGCACGCCGTTGCCGGCCCCGACGAGCGGCAGGTAGAACAGCGGGCAGGAGGAGCCGGTGTCGCCGGTGCTGGCGAACAGGGTCTTGCCCTGGAGGACGGCGGAGCGCAGGACCGGGTCGATGGCGCTCTGCTCACCGTTGCCGAACGCGACGATCGCCGTCGTGCCGCTCGCGGTGTTGCCGTTGACCGAGCCCAGTGGCCCGGTGAAGACGCTGTTGAGCGGGCTGGACTCGCACTCGCCGAGGCTGGCGGACGCGAGCTTGGGACCCTTCGCGTCGTGCGCCCAGGCGACGAAGCTGTTGTTGAGGTCACCGTCGAGGATCGACTTGGCGAAGTAGAGGGTCTCGCCCGAGCTCTTCGGCGCCATTCCGGCGGAGGCCTGGGTGTCGATCTGCCACTCGCCGTCGCCGTCGGTCTCCTTGCCGCAGCTGCCCTGGACGCACTTCACCGTGAGCTTGGTGTGCGGAAGCTTGAAGTGGTCCTCCTGCTTGGTCAGGTAGCCCTGCAGGTTCTTCGGGTCGCCCTCACCGATGACGGCCATCGTGACGCCCTGGCCGGCACGCGCGCTCGGCTGCTCGTAGACGCTCCAGAGGTCCTGCGGGGAGGTGTTGCCGATGCAGGCGCCGCCGAAGCACGCGTCCTGCGCCGTCTTGTTCGCCGTGCGCTTCGGGAGCGTGTAGTGCTGCAGCGTGTTGAGGCCGACGACGGTCGTGACCTGGTCGGCAACGTTGACCACGGGGCCGGTCGTGTTGGCCAGGAACCGGGTGCCGTTGCGCGCCACGAACAGCCTCTCGGTCACGCCGAACGCCTTCTGCACCTGCGCGACCGTGCCCGTCGCCGCGACGTAGTCACCCATCGCGTCAGGAGCTGTCACGGTCAGCCCGGCCTTGCGGAGGGCGGCCACGACGTGGCTCGTCCGCGCGGTCGGGACGCCGAAGCGGCTGACGACCTGGTCGTACGTCAGGAACCTGCCGTAGTCGGCGGAACCCGGCGTCGAGAGGGCGGTCGCGAGCGCCTGCTCGGCGGCGGCGTGCGGGTGTGCGAGCGAGACGCCGACGGACATCATCGTGGACGGGTCGGCGGCGCGGGACGACAGCTTGCTCAGGTTCGGCAGCACGTTGCCCGCGATGCGGACCGTGCTCGGGGCCGGGACGGCGGAGGGGGACGCAGCGCCGGCGACGCCGGCCGCGCCGATCAGCGTGCAGGCGGACAGGACGAGAAGGGCACCACGAGGGGCGTTGCTGCGCATGGGGGGACGGACTCCTGGTGTGGGTGGCAGTTGCAAGGACCAACTACCCGGCGGCCGAGGAGGTGACGGCGTGAAACGACGCGGTCAGATGGCCGTCAGAAGACCTGGTCGTGTCATCCCGGTGGGCATCACGCGACGTCGTCCTCCACGGGCTCCCGCTCCTCGGCCAGTCCGGCCCAGGGCTTCTTGGGGCCTCCCGAAGCGGCGCGCCCCGCCGGGCACACGCGGACGAAGTCGCACCAGCCGCAGCGGGGCGACGGTCGCTCCGGGTAGTCCTGCGCGGTGGCGATCTCGGCCGCGATCGCCTCGGCCCGGCCGACGTGCCGGGCGAGCGACTCCTCGGTGTGCTCCCACGCCACGACGTCGCCGGTCGGCAGGTGGTGGAGCTCCACTGTCGAGCAGGCCGCGCGAAAGGTGCGGCGAGCAGCCAGGACGTACAGCGCCAGGGCGAGCGAGCCACGGGCGTCGTCCTCGGTGAGGACCGACCTGCCGGTCTTGTAGTCGACGACCACGAGCTCGTCACCGCGCTGGTCCACGCGGTCGATGCGCCCGCTGACGGCGAGGGTGGCCGTCGTGCAGGCGACCGTGCGCTCGACGCCACGTGGCTCGTCGGCCGGGTCGAGCGTCTCGGCGTACCGCCCGACCATGTCGGCGGTGTAGCCGCGCCACCGGTGTGCCTGGTCGGCGTCGGAGAAGCCGTCGGGCGACCATGCGTCGTTCAGGAGTGCCCTGGCTGAGGCGGGAGTGCGGGACGAGTCCCACCACCGGGCGAGGGCGAGGTGCGCCGCGGCGCCGACGGCGTTGTGCGCCCAACCGGGGCCCTTGGGCGGCGTGGGCCGGTCGACGTAGGTGAACCGGTAGCGACGCGGGCAGTCCGACCAGGTCGTCAGCCGCGAGGGCGTGCAGGCGAACAGCCTCGTCGGCATGCCCGTCAGCCCCAGCTGCTCCATCCGCACATCCTCCCGGAGCGGACCGACAGCCGCGGATCAGCCTGTGGACGACAGGGCGATGAACCCCATGACGCTGTTGGCGATGAGCTGGACCGCGATGGCCGACAGCAGCAGGCCGGCGATGCGGGTGAGCAGCACGATGCCGGACGCGCGGATCAGCTTGGTGATGAAGACGCTGAAGAACAGCGAGAGGAACACGAGCAGGTGGACCGCGACGATGCCCGCGCCGATGGCGACCCGGCCAGCCGTCGAGTGGTGCTGCTGCACGAAGACGATGGTCGCGACGATGGTCCCGGGACCGGCGAGCAGCGGGGTGCCGAGCGGCACCAGGGCGACGTTGACGTCGTCGATCTCGCTCGGGTCGTCCTGCTTCCCGGTGAGCAGCTCGAGGGCGACGATCGTCAGGAGCAGCCCGCCCGCCCCTTGGAGGGCGGGGATGCTGATGCCGAGGTAGTCGAGGATCTGCTGGCCGAGGATCGCGAAGACGGTGATGACGCCGAGCGACACCAGCACCGCCTGACCGGCGAGCTTGCGCCGCTTCCTGTTGCTGCGGCCGGCCGTCAGCGAGAGGAAGAGCGGGACGTTGCCGACCGGGTCCATGATGACCGTGAGGGTCACCAGGACGGTGCCGAAGACGGTCACGTCGAAGTAGTCGCTCACAGCACCTCGATCCCTGTGGCGCGGTCGACGATCTGCTCGAGAACGGCTGGGGCTGTGGTGTTCTCGCCGAGCCGGACGGTCTTGTTGGCGCCGTGGAAGTCGCTCGACCCGGTGCTCACGAGACCCAGCGCCGAGGCCATCGCCCGCAACCGCTCCCGTGTCTC
>JAODNF010000110.1 GCA_025464915.1 Frankiales bacterium
GGCCGGCAGTGGAAGAGCGAGCTGCTCAAGCGCACGACGCTGACCGAGGACGAGATCGGCGAGTACTCCGGCGAGAAGAAGGAGATCAAGCCGGTCACCATCGCGACGTACCAGATCATGACGACGAAGAGGAAGGGCGAGTACGCCCACCTCGAGCTGTTCAGCGCCAGGGACTGGGGGCTGGTCGTCTACGACGAGGTGCACCTGCTGCCGGCGCCCGTGTTCCGGATGACGGCGGACCTCCAGTCCCGCCGACGGCTGGGCCTCACCGCGACCCTGATCCGGGAGGACGGCCGCGAGGGCGACGTGTTCTCCCTCATCGGGCCGAAGCGCTACGACGCCCCGTGGAAGGACATCGAGTCGCAGGGCTACATCGCCCCCGCCGACTGCACCGAGGTGCGCGTCACGATGACCGATGCTGAGCGCCTGGCGTACGCCACCGCCGAACCGGAGGAGCGCTACAAGATCGCGGCGACCGCCCACACCAAGATCGCCGTGATCCGCAAGCTCGTCGAGCGGCACGGCGACGACCAGGTGCTCGTCATCGGGGCCTACCTCGACCAGCTCGACGAGCTCGGTGACGCGCTCGGCATGCCGGTCATCCAGGGGTCCACCAAGAACGCCGAGCGCGAGATCCTCTTCGACGCCTTCCGCAAGAAGGAGATCGGCGGCCTGGTCGTCTCCAAGGTCGCCAACTTCTCCATCGACCTGCCCGAAGCCGCGATCGCCATCCAGGTGTCCGGCACGTTCGGGTCGCGGCAGGAGGAGGCCCAGCGCCTCGGCCGCGTCCTGCGGCCCAAGGCCGACGGCCGGTCCGCGCACTTCTACACGGTGATCTCCCGCGACACCGTCGACCAGGAGTACGCCGCCCACCGACAGCGCTTCCTCGCCGAGCAGGGCTACCCCTACACGATCGTCGACGCGGACGACGTCCTCGCCGGTTGACGAGAGTGGTATCACTGGCGGTATCTTAAGGCATGGCCATGACGCTGCGTCTCGACGACCAGGAGACCTCTGCCCTCCGCAAGCAGGCAGAGCTAGAGGGTCGATCTATGCAGGAGGTCGCTCGCCAGGCCGTCCGGGACTACGTGGAGCGCACCAGCAAGCGCACCCTGCTCGACCAGGTCCTGGACGAGGAGATCCCCCGGTACGCCGAGGCGCTCGAGCGCCTCGGGCAGTGATCTACCTCGACCTCGCGGACCTGCTCCACATCACGGAGCGCGCCGTCGGAAAGGTCGAGGTGAGAGACGCGGGCCTGCTCGAGTCCGCCGCCTCACGACCACAGGCGACGGTGTTCGGCAACGACGCCTACCCCTCACTCCTCGACAAGGCAGCAGCTCTGCTGCACTCGCTCGCCCGCAACCACGCGCTCGTCGACGGCAACAGGCGCCTCGCGCTCTCTGGCACCTTCGCTTTCCTCGGCCTCAACGGCCTGCGACTGACCCTGACCAACAACGAGGCCTACGACCTGATCACCGCGGTGGCCTCCGGCGAGCTCGACGACGTTGCGAGCATCGCTATGCGCTTGGCAGCGCCGACCGAGCCGCGGTAGCAAGTGCCCGTGGAGGACGACCTCACGGCGCAGCACTTGGACGTCTACGACGGCAAGGACGGCTGGTGGAACCCCGAGCGCGGAGTCGTTGAGCCCCCTGAGGACTGGGCGCTTCTCGAGTCCGGCAACGCCTTCGTCACCCGAACCGTCAAGGCAGCGGACGTCTACTGGTTCGCCTGGCTCGCGCGTAGTCGCAGCAGGCGGCATCGCCGACTGATCGGGATCTGGGCCCCCGCCGCGACCATCCGTGCGGCACAGGCTTCGGCCACCGAGACCGAATCCGCCCGCGCTGCGCGACGCGAGTCCGGCGCGCGCAGTCGTGCTCAGCGCTACGAAGCCGAGCAGAACGAGCTCACCGCAGCCGTTCTCGCGCTCCTCAGCTTCTCGCGGGAGCACTCGGCACTTGCCGAGAGCATCGCCACCGCAGCGGGAGAGCGAGCCGCCACCGTCGGCAGCGGCCGGGTCGGCCGTACCAAGACCCTCCCGCTCGAGGAACGCGCCGCTCTGGCCGCGCGTGCCGAGATCCGGCACAGCCACACCGACTACCACGAGCGACTCGATGACGTCGGTCTCGACGACGAGCTCTACCGCCAGGTCAAGGCCGAGACGCACGTCGCGGTTGATCGCTTCCTCGACGAACACCGCTCGTAGCCAGGTTCATCTCCTAGGCGGCCGTGGCTGCAGGTAACGGCACTTAGCCCACGGGTCGAGCCGCGCTCCGAAGCCAGTCCTCGAATGACAGATTGGCTCCTGCCTCGGTGACGCACACGGCGACCAGCGCGTCCCATCCCGGACCGGAACCGGGCCAGGAAGAGGGGTCGCGAAGAAGGGCACGGGCGTCGTCCGAGGCGACGGTCGGACCCGTGGTGCCATCGGAGTGGTAACGGTAAAGCTCGAGGAGCCCCAGCTCGTGCCAGTGCGACATCACGCGAGAACAGTCCTCGGCTAGCCAGGGACCGTGCACTACCGGTCCGTTCGGCAGCAGGTCCGTCACACCTCCCGGAAGCTCGTAGAGCGGCGACTCTTCGTAGACAGCCGCGTGCATCTCGCTCAAGAACTCGCGGTACTCATC
>JAODNF010000121.1 GCA_025464915.1 Frankiales bacterium
AGAGGTCAGGACATGGCTGTACGCAAAGCGATCACGGAGCCGGGCGCCCTTCTGGAGCACACCCTGTTCGAGGTCAAGAAGGTCGTCGTGGGGCAGGACCAGATGCTCGAGCGGATGCTCGTCGCCCTGCTCGCTCGCGGCCACTGCCTGCTGGAGGGCGTGCCCGGCGTCGCGAAGAGCCTCGCCGTGGACACCGTCGCCCGGGTCATCGGCGGGACCAGTGTGCGCCTGCAGTTCACCCCGGACCTGGTCCCGAGCGACATCGTGGGCACCCGGATCTACCGTCCCTCGCAGGAGGACTTCGACGTCGAGCTCGGCCCGGTCTTCGCCAACCTGGTGCTGGCGGACGAGATCAACCGCGCGCCGGCCAAGGTGCAGTCAGCACTGCTCGAGGTGATGGCCGAGCGGCAGGTGTCGCTCGCCGGTTCGACGTACCCGTTGCCCAACCCGTTCGTCGTCATGGCGACGCAGAACCCCCTCGAGAGCGAGGGCGTCTACCCGCTGCCCGAGGCGCAGCTCGACCGCTTCCTGCTCAAGGTCAACGTGCCGGCCCCGTCCATGGGCGAGGAGATGGAGATCGTCCGGCGGATGTCGGTCGACCGCCCGACGGCGACGCAGGTCCTCACCCTCGACGAGCTGATCAGACTGCAGCGCGCCGCTGACGAGGTGTTCGTGCACCACGCTGTCGCGGACTACGCGGTCCGGCTCGTGATGGCGACCCGCGAGCCCAGGGAGCACGGCCTGCACGAGCTCGTGCCGCTGCTCGCGCACGGCGCGTCGCCGCGCGGGACCCTCGGTCTCGTCGCCGCCGGCCGCGCGCTGGCTCTCATGCGAGGTCGCTCCTACGCGCTCCCCGGGGACATCGCCGACGTCGCCGTCGACGTGCTCGCCCACCGGCTCGTCCTCACCTACGACGCGATCGCGGACGAGGTGCCGGTGCGCCGCCTGGTCGAGCAGGTCCTGGCGAAGGTGGCGCAGCCGACCATCGCGCCCTCCCAGCTCGAGGGCGCGGCATGAGCGGGGGAGCGCTGCTCACCAAGGGGGCACGAGCCCGCCGGTTGCACCTTCAGGTCGGGCACAAGCTCAACGGGCAGCTGCACGGCGAGCACCTGGGCTACCACCACGGTGCCGGCAGCGACCTCGCGGAGGTACGGCCGTACCAGCCGGGTGACGACGTCCGCCGGTTCGACTGGGCCGTCCTGGCCCGCACCGGCGAGCCGCACGTCCGCACCACCGTGCCCGAGCGCGAGCTGGAGACGACGCTGCTGCTCGACCTGACCCCCTCCATGGGCTTCGGCACGAGGGTGCAGGACAAGCGCGAGCTCGCCCTCACGATGGCCTCCGCCTTCGCGCACCTGGCCTCCGGCGCCGGTGACCGGCTCGGTGCCGTCGTGCTCAGCAAGGACGGCGTACGCCGCTTCCCGCCCCGCGCGACGAGGAAGGCCGCCCCGCACCTGCTGTCCGTGCTGGGGGACCTGGACCTGGGTGAGGGGCAGGCGCCGTCGCTCGACGCCGGCCTCGAGGCGATCCCGCGTCAGCGCCGGGGCGTGGTCGTGATCGTGTCGGACCTGCTCGGCCCGACCAGCTGGGAGCGCCCGCTCCGACGACTGTGCCAGCGGCACGACGTCGTCGTGGTGCAGGTGTTCGACCCGCGCGAGCGCGAGCTGCCGCACGTCGGGATGCTGCGAGTCGTCGACCCGGAGACCGGCCGCGTGCTCGACGTGCCCACCGGGAGCAAGGCGGTCCGCACCCGCTACGCCGCTGCAGCCGCTGCACGCCAATCCGAGCTGGAGGCATCCGTGAAGGGCACCGGCGCCGGCCACCTCGTCGTCGGGACCGACGGCGACTGGCTGCGTGAGCTCACTCAGTACCTGCAGCTGCGCCGCCGCATCCGAGCCGCCCGGAGGGTCGCCTCGCCATGATCCCGAGCAACCTCACCTTCGCCTCCCCGTGGCGGCTGCTGCTCCTCGTCGCGGTCGTCGGGCTCGGCGTGGCGTACGCCGTGCTCCAGCGCCGTCGCAAGGGCTATGAGCAGCGCTTCGCCGACGCCCCCCTCGTCGACGGCGTCATGCCGCGACGTCCGGGCTGGCGACGGCACCTGCCTGCCTCCCTGATGATCCTCACGATGGCGGCCCTGACCACGGGGTTCGCCCGACCGGCTGCGGACGTCAAGGTCCCCCGCGAGAGCGCCACCGTCGTCGTCGCCCTCGACACCAGTGGGTCGATGCGCGCCGTGGACGTGTCCCCGACCCGGCTCGACGCGGCGAAGGCCGCCGCCGAGCAGTTCGTCGAAGGACTGCCCAAGGGCTTCGCGGTCGGCCTCGTCGCCTTCAACTCGACAGCCACGATCGGCGCTGCGCCGACTCTCGACCACGCAGCCGTGGTGTCCGCCATCGAGAGCCTGCAGCTCGGCGGCGGGACCGCCATCGGCGACGCCGTCGCCGCGAGTGTCCAGGCCGCCACCAGCAAGGCCACCGCAGCCGCTCTCAAGGCTGCGCCGGTGCACATCGTCCTGCTGTCCGACGGCAGCAACACCGTGGGGCAGCCGATCTCCACCGGGGTCGCGGACGCGACCCGGGCCGGGTACCCGATCAGCACCATCGCCTACGGCACCCAGAACGGCGTCGTCGTCGTGAACAACCGCGCGATCCAGGTCCCCGTCGACACGGCTGCGCTCGCCGGCATCGCGGAGGACACCGGTGGTACGTCGTACCAGGCGCTGTCCGGCAGCCAGCTCACGAGCGTCTACGCCGACATCGCCCAGGAGGTCGGCACCAAGACCGTGCACCGGGACATCACGGGCCGGCTCGCCGCGCTCGGTGTGCTGCTCGCCTTCAGCGCGGCGGGTGTCTCGGTCCTGTGGTCCCGCGTCCTGTCCTGACTCCCTGAAAGGCACCCCGTCATGACCTCCCCCACCACGTGGACCTTCGCGTCCCCCTGGCGACTGCTCCTCCTGCTGGGCGTGGCCGCCCTGGTCGCCCTGCAGGTCTGGCGCCACCGTCGGCGGTCCGCCTACGAGACCCGCTTCACGCAGGTGGAGCTGCTCGCCTCGGTCGTCCCGCGCCGGGCAGCCTGGCGGCGCCGGCTGCCGGCCGGTCTGCTGCTGGCGGCCCTCGCACTGGTCACCACCGCCTTCGCGCGGCCCTCTGCAGCCGTCGAGGTGCCTCGGGACAACGCCACCGTCATCCTCGCTCTCGACACCTCCACCTCCATGCTCGCCGAGGACATCACCCCGACCCGGATCGCCGCTGCGAAGGCGGCGGCCAAGAGCTTCGTCGCCGGGCTGCCGGACACGTTCTCCGTGGGTCTGGTGTCGTTCGACTACCAGGCCACGGTGGTCAACGGCGCAAGCGGCGACCACGCTGCGATCGAGGACTCCATCGACGCGTTGTCGCTCAAGGGCGGCACGGAGATCGGCGAGGGCGTCCTCGCGGCGATCAAGGCTGCCAAGGCCGTTCCGGTGACCGCCGGTGAGGCAGCCGGACCGGTGACCATCGTCCTGCTGTCGGACGGCATCAACGCCGGCGGCATCCCGGTTGCGGATGCAGCGCAGCAGGCGGCAGCCGCGGGCTACCCCGTGACCACCATCGCCTACGGCTCCGACAGCCCGACCGTCAAGCTGGGCAACCAACAGCTCGCCCTGCCGGTCGACGCCACCGCCCTCGCCGACCTGGCGAAGGCCACCGGCGGCCGCACGTACCGGGCCCTGACAAGCGCGCAGCTGAAGCAGATCTACGCCGACATCACCGCCAGGGCGGGGAGCAAGAAGCAGACCCACGACCTCACCGCCGGCCTGCTGGGGGTGGGTCTGCTCAGCGCGCTGGCAGCCAGCGCCGCGTCCCTCATCTGGTTCCGCGTCCTGCCCTGAGCCTCGGCAGTCGCCGGCACGCAAGGCCAGGGGTGCGATCCGCAACCGTGGGTACCTTGACGACGTGGACAGCGAATGCGGCCGCGGTGGAAACCGGACATGAGCCGTGCTGCCGCGCTGCGACGCCGCCTCGCCACGCCCGCCGCCGGCGGGCTTCCCCCCGCGCACAGCGAGGTGGAGCCGCCGCCCGTGAAGCAGGTCGGACTGCTGCGCGGCATCGCCAGCCGGCTCACCACCCCGCTGCTGCCCGACGACTACCTGCACCTGCTGAACCCGCTCTGGAGCGCCCGCGAGCTGCGCGGACAGGTCGTCGAGGTCCGTCCCGAGACCGAGACCGCTGCGACGCTGATCATCAAGCCCGGCTGGGGGTGGAGCGGCAGCTATCGCGCCGGGCAGTACGTCGGGATCGGCGTGCAGGTCAACGGCCGCTGGCACTGGCGGTCGTACTCCCTGACGTCGGTGCCCGAGCACAGCGACGGCACGATCAGCATCACCGTCAAGGAGATGCCCGAGGGCTTCCTGTCCGGCCACCTCATC
>JAODNF010000140.1 GCA_025464915.1 Frankiales bacterium
CGGCAAGAAGATCGACCTGCGCGTGGCCACCCTGCCGACGGTGTGGGGCGAGAAGATCGTCATGCGTGTCCTGGACAACTCCACGGCCATGCTGAAGCTGTCGGACCTCGGCTTCTCGGACCCCAACTACGAGGTCTACTCGAAGAGCTTCGTGAAGCCCTACGGGATGATCCTGGTGACCGGGCCGACGGGTTCCGGGAAGTCGACGACCCTCTACGCGACTCTCAACATCGTCAGCAAGCCCGAGGTCAACGTCATCACGGTCGAGGACCCGGTCGAGTACCGGCTGCCGGGCATCAACCAGGTCCAGACCAACGTCAAGGCCGGACTCACGTTCTCCGCCGCGCTCCGCTCGATCCTGCGCTCGGACCCCGACATCGTGCTCCTCGGTGAGATCCGTGACGGCGAGACCGCCCACATCGCCATCGAGGCGGCCCTCACCGGTCACCTCGTGCTGTCGACGCTGCACACGAACGACGCCCCTTCAGCCGTGGTCCGCCTCACGGAGATGGGCATCGAGCCCTTCCTGGTCGGTTCGGCCCTGGACTGCGTGCTCGCGCAGCGCCTCGCCCGCAAGCTTTGCCCGAAGTGCAAAGAGGCCTACACCCCCACGAAGCAGGCGCTCGTCGAGAACCGCTTCCCCTGGGAGGACGGCATGGACCTGCCGGAGCTGTACCGCCCGGTGGGCTGCTCCGCGTGCTCCAAGACCGGCTACAAGGGCCGCCTGGCGCTCCACGAGGTCATGGCGGTGACCGAGCAGATCGAGAAGCTCACGGTCGAGCACGCCTCCTCGATGCGCATCAACCAGGCGGCCATCGAGGAGGGCATGATCACCCTTCGCCACGACGGTCTGCTGAAGGTCCTCGCCGGCGTCACGTCGGTCGAGGAGATCTTCCGCGTCGTGGCGTAACAGCCGTTTGCGCCAATCGGCTCAAGCAGGCGGCCCCACCGGTCGAAGTCCCAGGGGACACCCTCGAGGAGGCATCGTGGACCAGCACGGCAACTTGGGCTCGGACGAGCCGGCGTCGTCGCCGCTCGACCCCAGCTGGACACCCGCTCCGCAGCTGACGCCCACGCACGCGCTGGACATGGCCCAGCCCACGTTCGCGTTCGCGGCACCGGCCGAGGCCCCCCCGGCAGAGCCCGCGGCCCTCGCGAGCGCGTTCACCATCCTTCCCGGCGCCGAACCGGCGCCCGCTGTCGCTGCGCCCGCCCCCGTCGCGCATGTGGCCGTCGCTCCGGTCGCCGTCCAGCACGTACCCGCCGCCCCGATCGCGGTCGCCCCCCTGGTCGCGCCGGTGGCGGTCCCCGTCCAGGTCGAGCCGGTCGCCCAGTCGCCGGCCCCCGTCGTGGCCGAGGCGATGCCCGCAGCGCCGCCCGTCGCCGAAGCCATGCCCGCCGCCCCTCCGATCGCCGAGCCGATGCCCACGTCGCCGCCCGCGCCCTCGGCCGAGCCGGTCTCGCTCGAGGACGCCGCGTCCGAGCTGTCCGCCCTGTCCGCCCCGGAGGAGGCGCTCGCCGTGCGCGTGGGCGCCGAGGACACCTCGGAAGACAGCATGTTCCTGACCGACCTCCTCATCGAGGTCCTGAACCGTGGCTGCTCCGACCTGCACCTGACGGTCGGTGCGCCCCCCACGGTCCGTCAGCACGGCTCCCTGACCCCCATCGACGACCGGCCGAAGCTGACCCCGCAGTTCCTGCAGAAGGTGATCTACGCGATCCTCTCGCAGAAGCAGCGGGAGAAGTTCGAGGAGGTCCTCGAGCTCGACTTCGCCTACAGCGTCCCGGGCCGGGCCCGCTTCCGCGTCAACGTCTACCGCCAGCGCGACGCGCTCGGCGCAGCGTTCCGCCTCATCCCGTACGAGATCAAGGCGCTCGAGGACCTCGGCGTCCCGCCGACCGTGTCCAACTTCGCGATGCTGCCGCGTGGCTTCGTCCTCGTCACCGGCCCCACGGGCTCCGGCAAGTCAACGACGCTCGCCGCGGTCGTCGACATGGCCAACCGCCAGCGCCGCGACCACATCATGAGCGTCGAGGACCCGATCGAGTTCCTCCACGAGGACTAGTCGTGCCTGGTCAACCAGCGCGTGGTGGGGGAGGACACCCACAGCTTCAAGAACGCCCTGAAGCACGTGCTGCGCCAGGACCCCGACATCATCCTCGTCGGTGAGATGCGTGACCTCGAGACGATCGAGATCGCCCTGACCGCCGCCGAGACCGGTCACCTGGTCATGGCCACCCTGCACACGCAGGACGCCGCGCAGACCATCGACCGCGTCATCGACGTCTTCCCACCCCACCAGCAGCAGCAGGTCCGCACCCAGCTGGCCGGCGCCATCCAGGGCGTCGTCTGCCAGCAGCTCATCAAGACCGCGGACGGCAAGGGCCGCGTGGTGGCCGTCGAGGTCCTCGTGGCCACGCCCGCCATCCGCAACCTCATCCGTGAGGGCAAGACCCACCAGATCTACTCGGCCCTGCAGGCAGGTGCGAAGCACGGCATGCAGACGATGGACCAGCACCTGGCCGAGCTGGTGAAGAAGGGGCGCATCTCGTACGACTCGGCGCTCGAGAAGTGCCACCACGTCGAAGACTTCAACCGGCTCGCTGGCCGGGCCTGAACCAGGGTCTAGAGGAGACAGCAGATGGCTACCGCCACCTACGAGTACAAGGTCCGCGACCGCTCCGGCTCCATGCGGACCGGCACCCTGGACGCCGAGTCGCCGACCGCGGTCGCCGCTCGCCTCAAGCAGATGGGCTATGCGCCCATCAGCATCACCGAGGCGAACGCCGGCATGCAGAAGGAGATCAAGATTCCCGGGTTCTCCGGGAAGAAGAAGATCTCCCTCAAGGACCTGGCGGTCTTCTCGCGCCAGTTCGCCACCATGATCAACAGCGGTCTCTCGCTGCTTCGCGCGCTCAACATCCTCACGGAGCAGACGGAGAACAAGGAGTTCGCCCGCGTTCTGGGAGTGGTCCGCAACGACATCGAGAGCGGCAACTCGCTCTCGTCCGCCATGGCCAAGCACCCGGACGCCTTCCCGCCGCTCATGGTCAACATGACGCGCGCCGGAGAGGTCGGTGGCTTTCTCGACACCGTCATGCTGCAGATCGCGCACAACTACGAGGCCGAGGTGAAGCTCCGGGGCAAGGTGAAGGCCGCCATGACTTACCCGGTCGTGGTGCTCTGCATCGCCCTGCTCGCCGTCGTCGGCATGCTGCTGTTCATCGTCCCGACCTTCGCAGGCCTGTTCAAGACCCTCGGTGGGACCCTGCCGCTGCCGACCCGCGTCCTCGTGACCCTGTCGACCGGTCTCAAGGTCGGCATCGTGCCCGTGATCGTGCTGATCATCGCTGGCCGCGTCACCTGGAAGAAGGTCAAGAACCGGACCGAGGTCCGCAACGTCGTCGACCCGCTGAAGCTCAAGCTGCCGGTCTTCGGCGAGCTGTTCCGCAAGATCGCCCTCACCCGCTTCGCGCGCAACCTCGGCACCATGATGTCGTCCGGCGTCCCGATCCTGCAGAGCCTCGACATCGTCGCGGAGACCACCGGAAACGTGGTCCTGGAGCGGGCCACCCGCGCCGTCCAGGAGAGCGTCCGCACCGGCGAGTCGCTGTCAGGCCCGCTCACGGAGCACCCGGTGTTCCCGCCCATGGTCGTCCAGATGATGGCCGTCGGTGAGGACACCGGCGCCCTGGACACGATGCTGGGCAAGATCGCCGAGTTCTACGACCAGGAGGTCGAGGCGACGACCGAGGCGCTGACCGCGCTCATCGAGCCGCTCATGATCGCCTTCCTCGGTGGCATCGTCGGATCCATGATCATCGCCCTGTACATGCCGATCTTCAAGATCTTCGACCTCATCAAGTAGGGCACTCCCGACTCTTCGAGGGGGCCATCCGGACTACCGGATGGCCCCCTCGAGTCATGTCTGGGTCATCTCGTTGATCTTGCTCAAGCGGGCTTCGCCAACCGTCGAAGCACCAGGTGTCATCTGCGCTTGAAACCCGCATCACACCAAGCAAGGCCAAGACAAGGGCACACCCGCCGCGAGGCGGGGTCGCAAAGCCAGGGGACCCCCAGGGTCAGCCCAGCTGCCTCGGCCGGCACCTCCCCCGGAGGAGCTGCGCGAGGGACCTGACCACTTCACCGCGCGGCTCACACATCCAGTCCCCGGAGGACATCGCAATGCTGGCTCGCATCCGCAAGGCCCAGGAGAACAACGAGGGCGGCTTCACCCTCATCGAGCTCCTCGTCGTCATGATCATCATCGGCATCCTCGCCGCCATCGCCATCCCCGCCTTCCTCTCGCAGAAGGAGAAGGGCTACGAGGCCAGCGTGAAGAGCGACCTGCGCTCCATCGCCACCGAGATCTCCACGCAGCTCGTCGACGAGCCGACCAGCGTCTCCGTGAGCATCGCCAACGGCGTCGCGACCGTCACGCCCACGCCTGGCACCGCAGGGACGATCAACCTGTCGCCGAACAACGCGGTGGAGGGCACGCCCACCGTGGCGGCCAACGGTGACTACTGCGTCGCGCTGAAGAACAGCAAGGGCGGCGCGGCTTGGCAGATCAAGAAGGCCGGCGCCACCACTCAGGTCCTGAGCAAGGGCAACTGCTCGACGACCCCGCCGGCCGCGCCGTAGTCACAGCGCACCAGCACTACCCGCGAGGGCGGGACGGCTTCGGCCGTCCCGCCCTTTCGCGTTCCCGCGCCTGCTCAAGTGCGACTGCGTGCACGCCGACCACAGACTCATGCGAAGGACCTCCTCATGACGCCAGGCC
>JAODNF010000147.1 GCA_025464915.1 Frankiales bacterium
GGGCACCATCCAGTTGTTGGTGGGGCCGGCGTCCTTCTCCTGCTCGGAGCAGATGTAGGTGCGGTCCTCGACCCGGGCGACGTCGGTGGGGTCGGACTTCGCGTAGAAGCTGTTCGGGCGCTTGGCCTCGTCGAGCTTGACGAAGGTTCCGTTGTCGACGAGCAGCTGCGTCAGCCGCGTCCACTCCTCCTCGGACCCGTCGGCCCACTCGACCCGTGCGGGCTTGGTGAGCTCAGCGATCTCGCGAACCCAGGCCACCAGCTTGGCGTTCTTGGTGGGGGCGTTCTCGAGCCCGGGAATGGTTGACGCGGTGGTCATGAGATCCTCTCCATCGAGGTTGGCTCAGCCTGGAAGGGCGAGACAAGAAGTGTGCCAACTGACTACCCGCCTGCAACAGTGCCGCACCCTGTGAGATCGCGCACCGTGACCCCCCGTCGACAGGAAGATCTGTTGGACAGCCTGAGCGAGACCGTCCAGACGTTGGGACACCGCGTCGAAGCCGCGGTCAAGCCGCACCTGCGCGGCGTGCTGCACGAGGTGGCCTTCGCGGTCTCGCTGGTCACCGGGACCGCGATCGTCTGCCTCGCGCACGGTACGCGCGAGCGGACGGCCGCCACGATCTACGCGGCCTCGGTCGTCCTGCTCTTCGGCACCTCGGCCGCCTACCACCGCGGGGACTGGGGTCCCAAGATGCACGACCTCATGTCGCGGCTGGACCACTCGATGATCTTCGTCCTCATCGCCGGCACCTACACGCCGTTCGCTCTGCTGCTGCTCAAGGGCTGGGTCCGGTGGACGATCTTCGGCGTCGTGTGGGGCGGTGCGTTCGGTGGCATCCTGCTGCGCAACGTGTTCCGGCAGCCGCCCCGATGGGTGTTCGTGACCCTGTACCTCGTGCTCGGATGGGTCGCCGTCGCGATCATGCCGCAGGTCCTGGACGCAGGCGGCGCCACCGTTCTGGTGCTGCTCGCCGTCGGCGGCGTCTTCTACTCGCTCGGGGCGGTCGTCTACGCCCGCAAGCGGCCCGATCCGTCACCCCGGTGGTTCGGGTTCCACGAGCTCTTCCACGCGTTCACGCTTGCCGCTTTCGCCGTGCACTACGTCGCCATCAGCCTCACCGTCTACAGCACCTGACCCGTACGCGCCGAATCCCACAGCACCGGGGTGCTGTGGGATTCGGTCGCCGGCTGGGGAGCTAGGCGCCGGGCCCCTGCTCACGGACCTTCTGCACGGCCTCCATGGCGGTGCGCAGGTCGGCCAGCCAGCTCTCGGAGTGCTCACCGACGAGCTTGACGCACCAGGCCAGCGCCTCGGCGCGGCTGCGGGCAACGCCGCTGTCGACCAGGGTGTCGAGCACCTGCCGCTCGGGCTGGCGCAGCCGCGTCATGACCGGAACGGACAGGTGCGTGAACAGCGCGCTCGTGCCGCCGGCCGTCGCGCCCCAGGCGACCTTGCGCCCGTAGCGGTGCTCGGCCTCGCGGGCGATGGTGACCCGCTCCTCGCGGGACTCCTCGCGCCAGCGGCTGATCCGGCCCTGCTCGGCAGCGGCGACGTCGGCCTCGCTGCCCTCGGTCGCCGGGCTGTCGATCGTCACCATCACGGTGATCTCGTCCCGGTCGACCCTCAGCCCGGGCGTGCCCCAGCCGTCGGGCAGCCGACCGGCGAAGAAGCCGTCGACCCCATCCGCACTGGGTACCTCGTGCTCGTGGAAACCGCGCGGGCCTCCTCGACCCCGGCCTCCTCCTGGACCGCGGCCGCGTCGGCCGTCCTCGGGCGACAGTCGCCCGTACTTCTCGTGTGGGTGCCTCATGAGGAACCCCCTTTCACTCGTTACTTTGATTACAAGATTACACAACGTCTGACGTTGCACAACATTCCCGTGGCAGGGTGACCGCGTGAACCGCTTCGTCCTGCTCGCCGCGGCCGTGGTGGTCGCCGCGTTCGCCGTCGGCACCGCACTCGGCCTGGCCTTCGGGGCGACCGGCGGTACGGCCGGGAGCAGCGCCTCCGCCGCAGCCACCGGCTCCCCCACGGCCGCCGCCATCTCGCTGCCCCCGCTCTACACCGGCTGCCGACCGCAGCAGGTCCCGGTCGGCACCGGGGTCACGTGCGGTACGTCGCTGGCCGGCGTCGAGCAGGTGCTGGTCGTGCAGTGGCCGGACGCGGCGACGATGCAGGCCGACTTCGCCCGGACCCAGGGCGGCAAGCCCGACGGCAAGTGCAGCACCTACGACGGGCGCGACCCCTCGGGCGTCCGCAGCACCTGGGGGAACGGCAAGCCGCTCGCCTGCTACGTCAACACCAACGGAGCCGCGGTGGTGCTCTGGGAGGACCCGGCGAAGCGCCTGGAGCTGCTGGCCGTGCGGGGCGACGGCGACACCGTGAAGGCCTTCGCCTGGTGGACCCAGGCGATCAAGACCCCCCTCTAGCCCTAGCGTCGTCGTCCGCTTGCGTCCGCTCGCTCGGCGCTCCTGCCATGGCCACCTGGGCGGACGCAGTCCTCAGCGGAGCTGTTCGCGGAGGCGGTCGGCGTCGGTCGTCGGCAGCTCGCAGACCATGCGGCGGCACACGTACGCAGCTCCTGCTCCCCGGCCCTCCGCGAGTGGCCCGTTCACCGCGACGACGGCGCCCGGTGACGTCGCGCGGCGCGCCACGTCGAGCAGGTCGGGCCGGTCGAGGACGACGACCTCGGCCGGTCCGGCGAGCAGCGCCTCGCTGACGGCCAGCGCCCAGCCGGCGAAGCGCGCGTGCTTGCCGAACAGCTGCGCCAGCTGCCGGAGGCAGTCCTCGGCGGCGGTGCGGTGCCGGTCGGAGCCGGTCAGTGCGGCGTAGGTCAGCAGTGCACCGGCGGCTGCGGCCGCTCCCGAGGGCGTCGCGTTGTCGGTGGGGTCCTGAGGACGCCGTACCAGCTCCTCGGCGTCGGCGGCCGTGTCCCAGAAGCCGCCCTGCCCGTCGGGGAACTGGGTGAGGACGACCTCGAGCAGCGCGTGCGCACCGCGCAGGTGGTCGAGGTCGCCGGTCGCCCAGTAGAGGGCGAGCAGGCCCTCCGCCACGTCCGCGTAGTCCTCGAGGACGCCCGCGTGCTGGCCCACGGCGCCGTCGCGGGAGACCCGGCGGAGCCGGCCGTCGACCCAGTGCAGCCGCTGCACGAGCGCCGAGCACTCGAGGGCGGCAGCGACCCACGACGGCTCGCCCAGCAGGACCCCGGCCTCGGCCAGGGCGGCGACGGCGAGGCCGTTCCAGGCGGCGACCACCTTGTCGTCACGACCGGGCTGCGGGCGCAGGTCCCGTGCCTCGAGCAGCCGCGCCCGCACCGACTCGTAGCGGACAGGGTCGTCGGGCTCGAGCAGCCGCTGCAGGGTCGACGTGCCGTGCTCGAAGGTGCCGGTGACCTCGAGCTGCTCGACGGCCCAGTCGGCGTCCGCACCGAGCACCTCGCGGACCTGCTCGGGGGTCCACGAGTACGTGAGCCCCTCGACGCCGTTGGTGTCGGCGTCCAGCGCCGAGGCGAAGCCGCCCTCCGGCGTGCGCAGGTCGCGCAGCAGGAACGTCGCGGTCTCCCGCACCACGCGCTCCGCGAAGGGCGAGCCCGTCGCACGCCACCAGTGGGTGTAGACCCGCAGCAGCAGCGCGTTGTCGTACAGCATCTTCTCGAAGTGCGGGACGACCCACCTCTCGTCGACCGAGTAGCGGGCGAAGCCACCCGCGAGCTGGTCGTACATCCCGCCGCGGGCCATCGCCTCGCAGGTGTGCGCGACCTTGTCCATCCCCTCGCCGGTGCGAGAAGCCCTGCGGATCAGGAACTCCAGCACCATCGACGGCGGGAACTTGGGGGCTGACCCGAAGCCGCCGTGCACACCGTCGTAGGACCGGGACAGCTGTGCGTACGCCCGGTCGAGGAGCTCGGCGTCCACCACCGCGCCGGCTGCCGGCATCGACCGGGCCAGCCGCTCGATGACCTCGGCGCCGGTGCGCTCGACGTCGACCCGACGCGTCTCCCAGGCCTGCACGACGGACTGCAGGACGTCCCCGAACGAGGGCATGCCGTGCCGCTCCTCGCGAGGCCAGTACGTACCGCAGAAGAACGGCTCGCCCTTGGTCGTGAGGAACGACGTCATCGGCCAGCCGCCGTGACCGGTCATCGCCTGCACGGCCTCCATGTAGACCGCGTCGACGTCGGGACGCTCCTCGCGGTCAACCTTGACGTTCACGAAGTGCGCGTTCATGTAGTCGGCGGTGACCTGGTCCTCGAACGACTCGTGGGCCATGACGTGGCACCAGTGGCAGGCCGCGTAGCCGATGGAGAGCAGGACGGGTACGTCGCGGCGGACCGCCTCCGCGAAGGCGTCGGGCCCCCACTCCCACCAGTCGACCGGGTTGCCGGAGTGCTGCAGCAGGTACGGGCTGGTCGAGGCAGCAAGGCGGTTGGGCACCCCCCGACGCTAGCCCTGCGGCATGGAAGGCTGACCGGCATGGGTTCGGTGACGTTCAGCATCCCCCTCGACCTCGCGACCGCTCTCGTCGAGGCCGCCGGGCTGCGCTACGCGGTGGAGACCGGCACCTACCTCGGGGCCTCCGCGCTCATGCTCGACGAGCTCGTCGACGAGGTCTGGTCGATCGAGCTGAAGCCCGAGATCCTCGAGCAGGCACGGGCGAACTGCTACGGCCGCCCGACCATCCACCTCGTCGAGGGCTACTCCCCCGAGGTGCTGCCCGCCCTGCTCCAGCAGGTGCCGGGCCCGGCGCTGTTCTGGCTCGACGGGCACGGGGGCACGTTCGGTGCGAACGACACGCCGTCGCACATCCGCGAGTGCCCGGTGCTGGAGGAGATCGCCCTCATCGACGACTACGCCCACGCGGCCGGGTCGGTGATCCTCGTCGACGACGCGCGCGCCTTCTTCGGCCCGCTGCTGCACCACCGGCCCGAGGACTGGCCGACCTTCGTCCAGGTCGCGCAGGCCCTCGGGCCGGGCCGCTACGTGACGGTGCTGGACGACGTGGTCGTGGCCGTGCCGTCAGCGATGCGGCCTGTGGTCGACGCGTGGTGGACCGGCAAGCTGCGGGAGCGCGACGGCCTCGACGCGCACCCGTACCTCATCAGCAAGCTCATGGACCCCGAGTGGGTCGAGGACTTCAAGCGGGTGATGGGCTAGAGCGTCCCGAGCGAGCCGTCGCTCGAGAACACCAGCCCGACCTGGATCGTCCCGTCCTTGAGAGCCGCCTTCGTCAGCGGGCCGCCGGCGTCGAGGCTCTTGAACTGCGAGAACTTCAGGCCGTAGGTCTTCTCGAGGCCGACCTCGCAGAACGGCCGGGTCGGGCACTCCGCGGGACCGCCCAGCACCAGCGGGGTCGTGACCTTCTTGAGGTCGCTGAGCGTCGTGAGGCTGTTGTCCGTCGCGAACTTCTTCGTCACCGCGAACGCGTTCTTGTCGTCCGCGGCGGCCGGCGTGTAGACCGTCAGGCCGCGCGGGCCGGCCAGCGCCTTGAGGGCCGCCAGCGTCGCGTCGAGGTCGTTGCTCGCCTTGGCCTTGGCGTTGGCCCCGTTGGCCTTCTTGTTGAGGAACTCGGTCAGCGTCCCGACGTACTCCGGGAAGACGTCGAGGTCGCCCTTCTCGAGGGCCGGCTCGTAGACCTCCCGGCTGTCGAGCGTCTTGACCGAGGTGTCGAAGCCGGCCGCCTTGAGCGCGTCCGCGTAGACGTTGGCGAGCGTGATGCTCTCGCTGAAGTTCGCGGCGCCGACGACGAGCTTGCCGCTGCCGCCGCTGACCCCGGAGTCGAGGCCCTTGTCCTTGACGAACGACGCCGCAGCGGCCTCCGAGGTGTGCCGGTCGATGTCGACTGCCTTGTTGAGGTCGATGAGGTCGGACTCGGACAGGGCCGCGGACACCTTGTCGAGCGCCTGCTGCGCCGCGCCGGACGCGGCCTTGGTGCGGATCACCGGGACGATGTTGTCGACGGTCTGGAGCTTGAGGTCGTCCGCGAGGACGACGAGCACCTTGCTGGTGTCCTCGCTGCTCGACGGGGACCCGTTCGACGAGACCTTGGCGCTGCTGGAGCCGCCGCAACCCGTGAGCAGCAGCGGAAGCCCCGCCGAGAGGGCGAGAAGGGTACGAGCGCGCATGACCGCCTCCTGTGTCCCGGCCGAAGCTCGGCCGCGTGTCTGGGCGGGTGCGTTCGACGTCCCGCAATCCCGACCTAACCAGAAGGGAAGCCCGAGGCCAAACCCCATCCGGTCACAGTCTCGTTTCGGCGGGGGGCTCCAGACGTCGTTGCACCGCAGCAAGCGTCAGCTCGACGAGGAGCGCCAGGGCCGCGACCAGGAGCCCGCCCGCGGCCTTCTCCGCGGAGTCGCCCCGCGCGAACCCCTCGTTGAGGAACTGGCCGAGGCCGCCCCCGCCGACGTACGCGGCCAGCGTCGCTGTCGCGATGACCTGGACCGCCGAGGTGCGGATGCCGGCGGCCATCAGCGGGAGCGCGAGGGGGATCTCGACGGACCGCAGCACCTGCAGGCCGGACATCCCGTTGCCCCGCGCCGCCTGCACCACGTCGGCGTCGACCTCGCGCACGCCCACGTAGGCGTTCGTGAGCAGCGGCGGCACGGCGAAGATGGTCAGAGCCAGGACGGTCGAGCGGGTGCTGAGCCCGAGCGAGGTCGAGGCGAGGATGATCAGCACGCCCAGAACGGGCAGGGCGCGGGTCGCGTTGGCGACGGCGACCACAGCACCGCCCCAGCGGGTGCGGGCGTGCCCGAGCAGCACGGCGGGCGGCAGCGCGATGAGGGCGGCGAGCCCGACGGAGGCCGCCGTCAGACCCAGGTGCACGAGGAGCCGGTGCGGCACCCCGTCCTGCCCCTCCCAGTGGGACCCGTCGCCCAGCCACGTCAGGGTGTCCTCGACGAGGCTCATCGTCGGGCCCACGGGGTGACGAGCCGCTCGATCCCCAGGAACAGCACCTCGGCCACGATCGCGAGCGCGACGCAGAGCAGCGTCCCCGTCATGATCTCGGCGCGGTAGAAGTTGCTGCGGAAGCCCCGGAAGATGACCGTGCCGAGACCGCCGTGGGCGACCACGACGCCGACGGTCGCGAGGGCGACGTTGGAGACCGTCGCCACACGCACCCCGGCCAGGATCGACGGCGACGCCAGTGGCAGCTCGACGGTCAGCAGCATCCGGAGCCGCCCCATGCCCATGCCGCGGGCCGCCTCGCGCACCTCGGCGGACACGCCGTCCAGTCCGGAGAGCACGTTCCGGACCAGGATCAGCAGCGAGTAGGCGGTCAGGGCGATGACCGCGGTCTTCAAGGTCAGTCCCGTGATGGGCGCGAGCAGCCCGAACAGCGCCAGCGACGGGATCGTGTAGAGCACCCCCGTCGCCCCGAGCAGCAGTCCGGTCACGCGGCGCTTCCCTCGTACCAGCACTGCCAACGGAAGGGAGATCAGCAACCCCAGCCCCACGCTGGAGAGCACCAGCTGCACGTGCTCCTTCGTGGCCGTCTTGAGCAGGTCCTGGTTCTCGGACACGAACGTCCTGCTGAACCAGGGGTTGGGTGCGTCAAGATGGGCGGCCACAGCGCCCACCAGACCTGACGTGAGGACGTGCACGTGCCGAACGATGCCATGATCCGGCTCGACAGGGTGACCAAGACCTACGCAGACGGCACCACGGCCGTCGCCGAGCTGTCCCTCGACGTGCCCCGCGGCGAGATCTGCGTGCTCGTCGGGCCGAGCGGTTGCGGCAAGACGACGACCATGAAGATGGTCAACCGGCTCATCGACCCGACCTCCGGCGCGGTGCTCCTCGACGGCGAGGACGTGTCCCGCATCGACCCGAACGAGCTGCGCCGGCGCATCGGCTACGTGATCCAGAACGTCGGCCTGTTCCCGCACCGGTCGGTGCGGGACAACGTCACGACCGTCCCCCGGCTGCTGGGCTGGGACCGCAAGCGCGCACGTGCCCGCGCCGAGGAGCTGCTCGACCTCGTCGGTCTCGACCCGTCGACCTACGGCGGGCGCTACCCCGCGCAGCTGTCCGGCGGTCAGCGCCAGCGGGTCGGGGTCGCCCGTGCCCTGGCGGCTGATCCCCTGGTGATGCTGATGGACGAGCCCTTCAGCGCGGTCGACCCGATCGCCCGGGAGCGGCTGCAGAACGAGTTCCTCCGGATCCAAGGAGAGGTCGGCACGACCGTGGTCCTGGTGACGCACGACATCGACGAGGCCGTCCGGCTGGGGACCCGGGTCGCGATCCTGCGCCAGGGCGGCCACCTCGAGCAGTACGCCCCGCCGGCTGAGCTCCTGACCGCTCCCGCCAGCGAGTTCGTCGCCGGCTTCGTCGGCTCGGACCGCATGGTCAAGGCCCTGTCCGTGACTCGGCTCCGCCGCGACGGCCTCGAGCCAGGGACGGCCGACACCACCATCGCACTGGGCGTCGACCTGGGGCAGGCGCTGGTGGCCGTCCTCGCCGGCGGGGGTCGGGTCGAGGTCAGGGACGACGGCCGGTCGCTCGGGGTGCTCACGGCGGACGGGCTGGTCCGTCAGGCACAGCAGACGGGGTAGGCACCGCAGACCCCCGGCAGCCCCTCGCTTCACGACGTTCCCGTAGCCCAGAATGGGCGGATGCCCCTGCAGGTGCTGCCCGGCCTCGTCGTCCCCGACGCCGAGCTGTCGTGGCGCTTCAGCAGGTCGTCCGGTCCCGGCGGGCAGTCCGTCAACACCACGGACAGCCGAGCCGAGCTGACCGTCGACCTGGCCAACGTCCTGCCCGAGCACCTGCTCGCCCGGGCGGCTCAGCGCGGCCCGACGGTCCTCACGACGAGCTCGTCGGAGGAGCGCTCGCAGCTGCAGAACCGGGCGCGCGCCGGCGAGCGCATGGTCGAGCTGATCCGCGCAGCCATCGCCCCGCCGCCGGCGCCACGGCGGGCCACCAAGCCGTCACGCTCCAGCAAGGAGCGGCGGCTGAACGTCAAGCGCCAGCAGTCGGACCTGAAGAAGACGCGTCGTCGTCCCCCTCGAAGCTCTTGGGGAGACGCTTGAGCCGGCCGTTCATGTTGCGGATCAGCAGCACGGTCGCGACACCGAGCAGCACCACGATGAGGAACCCGAGCCAGCCGGCGGAGATGCCGTCGACGCTGTCCGCTGCCAGGTAGGTCATCGGATCCCCGCGAACAGGTCGTCCTCGGGCAGGTCGCTCTCGACGTGCGTGCGCGCCAGCTGGAAGTCCTCGGTCGGCCAGACCCGCTGCTGCATGTCGAGCGGCACGTGGAACCAGCGGCCGTTCGGGTCGACCTGGGTCGCGTGGGCGACGAGGGCGGCGTCGCGCGTGCCGAAGTAGTCGCCGCAGGGGACGCGGGTCGTGACGCGGTCCTGGTCCTCCGGCTTGTCCTCCCAGGTCGCCAGCCACTCGGCGTAGGGCGACTCCATGCCGGCCTCGACCAGCGCGTCGTTCAGCGCGACCAGGCGGGCCTTGTGGAAGGTGAAGTTGTAGTAGAGCTTCAGCGGCTGCCACGGGTCACCGGCCTCCGGGAACCGCGCGGGGTCGCCCGCCGCCTCGAACGCCGCGACCGTCACCTCGTGGCAGCGGATGTGGTCGGGGTGCGGGTAGCCGCCGTTCTCGTCGTACGTGGTCACCACGTGCGGGCGCTCCTTGCGGAACAGCTCGACGAGCGCGCCGGTCTGCTCCTCAAGGACGCCTGCCGCGAAGCAGCCGTCCGGCAGAGGCGGCAGCGGGTCGCCCTCGGGCAGCCCGCTGTCCTCCCAGCCCATGAAGACCTGGCGCACCCCGAGGATGTCGCGGGCGGTGTCCATCTCCTTCGCCCGGATCTCGGTGATGTTGGCCAGCGTCTCCGGGTTGTCGAGCGCGGGGTTGAGGACTGACCCACGCGACCCGTCGGTCAGGGTCACGACGAGGACGTCGACGCCCTCGCGGACGTAGCGGGCCATCGTGGCCGCGCCCTTGCTCGACTCGTCGTCGGGGTGCGCGTGAACGCACACCAGGCGGAGCTGCTCGTCGGAGTTCACGGCATCATTGTCACCGATGACCACCACCACCGGCCCGCGCCGGCCTCCCGGCCGGTACGACGAGCCGCGCAGCCTCCCCCGCCCCGTGCTGATCGGCGGGGCCGTCGTGCTGCTCACCGCGCTGGTCGCGTTCTCCTTCGTCGCCTTCCAGCACTACTCGGGCAGCCGCGCCCGCTTCAGCAACCTCGACTACACCGTCGAGTCGGAGACGTCGGTCCTCATCCGGTTCCAGATCTCGCTCGGCGCGGGCGACCGGGCGCAGTGCCTACTGCAGGCCCGCGACCGGGACAACGCCGAGGTCGGCAGCCGCACGGTGACGGTGGCGGGCGAGGACACCAGCATGTTCACGGTCGAGGAGCACGTCACGACCACGCGCCGGGCCGTCGCGGGTGAGGTCCTTTCCTGCCGTCGGTCCTAACATGGAGCGGATTCCGGACCGAGGAGATGAACCGTGAGCACTAGCGCGACCGCAGGCACCTGGCTCACCCAGGAGGCGCACGCGCGGCTGGTCGCTCAGCTCGAGGACATGACCGGTCCGCAGCGCGCCCACATCGTGAGCCGCATCGAGGCCGCCCGCGAGGAGGGCGACCTCAAGGAGAACGGCGGGTACCACGCCGCCAAGGACGAGCAGGGCAAGCTCGAAGCCCGCATCAAGCAGCTCACCGCGCTGCTCCGCGACATCCGCGTCGGCGAGACGCCGCCGGGCGACGTGATCGAGGAGGGCTGCCTCGTCACCGTCGACTACGGGGACGACGACTGCGAGACGTTCCTGTTCGCCTCGCGGGAGAACGCCACGGACGAGGGCGGCAGGATCGGCAGCCTCGACGTCTACTCGCCGGAGTCCCCGATCGGGCAGGCCATCGCCGGTCACAAGGCGGGCGAGCAGGTCACCTTCGGCCCGCGCGCCATCACCGTCACGATCAAGAGCGTCGAGCCCTACACGATCTGAGCTCACCCCCACCCGGGTTTCCTCATGGATGAGGAATCCCGCACGCTCCGGGTCCATGCGAGTTCCCTCGACCCAGCCCTCCTCCATGAGGTTTCCGGCCGTCCACACCACGTTGAAGGATCCCCAGCTCGTCTCCTCATACCCCAGTCGGTGCCGGAGCCCTCGACGCTGCGGGCATGGATCTCGACCTGTGCTTCCAGGCCTACCGGCAGGGGCTCGCCACCCGCAAGCAGCTGCTCGCACACGGGTGGGACGACAACGCCATCACTGACGCGCTGAGGGCCAAGTCGATCGAGCGGCGCCGCAGGCGCGTCTACGCCCGAGGCCCACGACCGCCTCGCGCCCAGTACCTGCTGACGAACGGCCGGCTCGACCCGGCCTACCTCGAAGAGGTCCGGGAGGTGATGATGAGCATCAGCGACAGCGCCGCCGTGGCGGGCCGCACGATGTGCCTGCTCTACGGGTGGGACCTGCTCGTCGAACCCACCGACGTCGAGGTCGCCTTGCCGTCGGGCAGCTGGTTCGACCGCCCCGGGATCACCGTCACGCAGCTCGAGAACCGACAGATCGTGAAGCACCGCAACGGCGGCTTCGAGCCGCTCGCTTGTCTCAGCAGGGTCGACACGGTCCTGCACTGCGCCGTCGTGCTCCCCCTGCGCGAAGCAGTCGCGGTCGCCGACAGCGCCATGCGCTCGAAGACGGTCAAGCTCGCCGAGCTCAAGAAGGCCGTCCGCGACCGGCACGGCAAGCGCGGCTACCGCCGGATGCGCAAGGTCATCGAGTGGTCCGACCCTGAGTGCGGCTCCGTGCTGGAGTCGGCGTTCCGCGTGCTGATGCTGGAGAGCGGCATCATCCGCCCCTCGTCACAGCAGGTGCTTGCCGGCGCTGGCCGCGTGGACTTCGTCTGGCGGGACCACCGGCTTGTCGTCGAGTGCGACGGCCGGCGCTGGCACGACCCGGCGGATGCGCGCAACACCGACCGGCGTAGGGAGAACGCCCTGGCTCTGGGCAGCTGGATGCTGCTCCGGTTCAGCTGGGCCGAGATCGTGCACGACCCCGAGTACGTCGTGGCCTCAGTGCGGACCGCGTTGCAGGGCTGGATGCACGCGGCTTCCTGACGGAACCCGCGTGGATCCGGCCCACGGCACGGGAAACCTCATGCACCTTGAGCCCGCGGGTTTCCTCATCCATGAGGAAACCAGCGGTGGGGCGGGTAGGGCTCAGGCGCGGGTGCGGCGGCGGCTGAGCGCCACGAGGGCCACCAGGCCCAGGCCGAGCAGCGCGAGCTCCTCGGTGCCGCCGGTCGCGGCCAGCCCCCTGCCACCCGCCTGGGAGAAGCCGTTCGCGGGCTTGTTCGGCGTGCGGGTGCTGACGAAGCCCGCCGGCGCCGTGGCACCGAGCCCGGGAGCGTCGTACCGGACGGCGTTCTCCATCAGGTAGAGGCCGCTGTAGGTGAGTGCGTAGTCCCGCAGCCCGAACCGGTGGTCGAGGTCCTCGCTGGGCGTCGGGAGGGCGCCGCCGAGAAGCTGCACCTGGCCCTTGGCGACGTCGATGCGCCCGACGGTGACGTCCTTGTTCGTCGTACCGACGACCGTGCCCTTGAACGCGCCCGCGTCGACGGCGCTCATCGGTGACGCGGTGTCCCCGATGCCGTAGCCGAGCGTCGCCGCCTCCACCAGCTGCCGGGCGTTGGCGCGCAGCCCCTTCGCCATCGGGTCGCTGAACGCCGTGAAGTCGGTGTACGGCTGGTAGACCTTGATGTCCTTCACCGCCGAGGAGGCGACCAGGCCCAGCCCGGACAGCGCGTGCAGGGCGTGGTCGGTGAGGACCAGGTTGCCGCCGCGCTGCACCCAGCTCCTGAGGTTGCGGTAGTACGCCTTCGCGTCCACCGAGCGCCCCTTGGTGTCCCTCGGCAGCGGGTTGTCGGCGAGCACGAGGGTGTCGAGCGCGTCGAGCGCCTTGGGGTCGCGGCTGATGTCGCCCGAGGCCACGCCCAGGAACGGCCGGTTCATGAGCCTGCTGGTGTCGGTGAAGAACTTCATGCGCGTGACGTCGTAGTGCCTCTGCACGACCTTCTTGCCGTTGGCGCCGACCCCGTCCATCTTCGGACCGGGTGCCGTGCCCGGATCGCCGTCGGCGTCCGTCACGTGCACGGGGTCGACGACGTACCCGGCCTGGCCGCCGGTCTCGACCTTGTGCGACGCGAACTCCTTGTCCTGGAACAGCGCGTAGGCCATTGCCGTCTTGATGATCGCGCGGCTCGCGTTGATGTGGTTCTCCTGCAGGTACACGTTCCAGGCCTTGTCCGGCACCGTGTGGTTGAGGAAGATCTCGTAGTCCATGCCGGTCACGGCCGCGTTGGTCGCGAGGTAGTCGCCGATGAAGCCGGTGTCGGTGTAGGCCAGGGTGTCCCAGACCGTCGCCCAGTGGGCCGGCTTCGTCGGGATTGTGTTGTTGGCGTTGCCGGTGATGTCGCACAGTCCGGGACCGAAGTCGCAGGGCACGGCGTCCTCGACGCCCTCGCCGTTGTCACCGCCGGTCGCGTTCTCGATCTGGTTCTGGATGCCTGCGTAGAGGGTCGCGTCGATGACGGACTTGGTGCGCTCGGCGATCGCCATCAGCTGGCGGTGCTTGATCGAGTCGAACTCACCGGCCGGGTACATGATGTCCACGTAGGCGCGACTGGTGAGCTCGCCGTGGATGTCGGCGCCGTAGGCCATCAGGCCGCCGGGCGAGCTCTTCGCCAGCTCGTCGATGAAACGGGTGCCGTAGCTGGTCTCGTGCTCGAGCAGCGGGTTGCGACTGGTGTTGATCGACCCCAGCGTGGCCTCCTGCCGGTTGAGGTCGGTGTTGGTGCCGTTGGTGCGGCTGTAGGGCGCGGTGGCCCCTGGCTGCGCGATGTCGCCGACCGTCCACCCGTCGACGTTGAAGTCGGTGAGGTAGATGTCCTCCTTCTTCAGCACGTCGTGGACCGAGTAGGTGTGGAACACCGGCTTGGTGCCGGTGCTGCTGGTGTACCCGGGGACGCCGTCAGAGATCGTGACGTCCGGGTTGGTGCCGCCGATGGCGAGGTCCTCGGCCGTCCGCAGCCCGCCCTCGAGGCCACCGCGCTCGTTGCCGTGCACGGACAGGCTGAAGAACAGCTTCTTCTTGTCCGTCCGCTTCTCCTGGAAGTCGGTCAGCTCGACGACCCAGATCTCCTTGCCGTCGCCGGTGTCCCCCGGCTCCCCGGCGCGCTTGCCGTCCGGGCCGGCGGTGACGGCCAGCTTGTCGTGGAAGTGCTGGCTGAGGGTGAACACCTTCACGTACCTCGGGTACTTCTGCGCGAGGTAGGCGATGCCGTCGGCGTACTCGCGGAAGCCCGTCGCGTTCGGCCGGTACTGGACGTAGGCCTGGGTCATCGACGACTCGGGGAAGATGCGGCCGCCGCAGAGGCTCGCGGGTGGACCGCCCTTGTAGCCGTCCGTGCAGACCGGGGTCGCGGACGCGGTGCCGGACAGGCCGGCGAGGCTCAGAGCGAGCGCGTGCAGGGCGGCAGCAGTACGGCGCATGCGCGAGGTTTCGACGGGGCGGACCTGTGTCCTGCCTGACTGCGGCGGGTTCGCGTTGACCGGTCAGGCGCGGTGCACGGCGTAGGACGCCTCGAGCAGCTCGGCCACGACTGCCTCGGTGTGCTCGCCGCCCCGGGTCTCGACCTGCAGCTCGACCTGCACCTCGTCGAGGTGCAGCTCCTTGCCGGTCCGCTGGTGCGCGACGTCGAGCACGTTGGCGCCGGCCGCGGCAAGGCAGGCGAGCAGTCGCGCCAGCTCCCCCGGCCGGTCGGGGATCCGGACGCTCATCGACAGGAACCGGCCGGCGGCGACGAGGCCGTGCCGGATCAGCTTCGACAGCAGCAGCGGGTCGATGTTGCCGCCGCTGAGGACCACGACGACCGGCGGCGTGAACGTCGTCGGGTCCTCCATCACGGCGGCGAGCGCGGCGGCACCGGCCGGCTCGATGACGATCTTGGCCCGTTCGAGGGACAGCAGGAGCGCCCGGGAGAGCGCGTCGTCTTCGACCGTGACCACCCGGTCGACCAGGTCGCGGACGTGCGCGAACGTGAGGTCGCCGGGGCGACCCACCGCGATGCCGTCCGCCATCGTGCTCATGGTGGGCAGCTTCAGCGGCGCTCCCGCCTCGAGGCTGGGCGGGAAGGCCGCAGCACCCGTCGCCTGCACCGCGACGACCTCGACGTCCGGTCGCTTGGCCTTCACCGCAGCCGCGATGCCGGCCACCAGGCCGCCGCCGCCGGTGCAGACCACGACCGTCCTCACGTCGGGGCACTGGTCGAGGATCTCGAGGCCGGCCGTCCCCTGGCCCGCGATCACGTCCTCGTGGTCGAACGGGTGGATGAACACGGCCCCGGTCTCCGCGGAGAAGGCCCGTGCCGCCTCGAGCGCGTCGTCCACGGTGGCGCCGGCGAACCGGACCTCGGCGCCGTAGGCCTTGGTCGCCTCGACCTTCGGGATCGGCGCGCCCTCGGGCATGAAGACGGTGGACACGCACCCGAGCAGCTGGGCAGCCAGCGCCACGCCCTGCGCGTGGTTGCCGGCGCTCGCGGCGACCACGCCGCCCGCTCGCTGCTCCGGGCTGAGCCGGGCGATGCGCACGTAGGCGCCGCGGATCTTGAACGAGCCCGTGCGCTGCAGGTTCTTGCACTTGAGGTAGACCGGCCCGCCGACCCGCTCCGCGAGCGCGCGACTGCCCTCCATCGGCGTCCTCCTGGAGACGCCGTCGAGCAGCACCCGCGCCGCCTCGACCTGCTCCAGCCCGACCAGCGGGATCTCGCTCATACCGCCTCTCCCACCCGCGAATGGATACAGCGCTTCGCTCTTGGGCCCAGATTCCGCAGCGCAGTGTCCATTCACGCGCTCCAGTAGCGGTCGTCGAACAGGGCGGCGGCGCCGAGCAGACCCGCCTCCTGGCCGAGGTGCGCGGGCTCGACCCGGACCTCGCGGGCGTAGGACAGCCGGGCGTGCTCGGCGAGGGTCCGGCGCAGCGTCGGCCACAGCGACGGGACCTGCGAGATGCCGCCACCGATCGCGACGACCTGGACATCCAGCAGGTGGATCGCCGAGGCGATGCCGATGCCGAGCGCGTTGCCCGCGCGGGCGAAGGCCTGCAGCGCCACGGAGTCCCCCTGGGCGGCGAGGCGGCCGAGGTCGACGCCGTCCGTCGCCTTCGACCCGCGCGACCGCGCCCAGTCGACGATCGCCGGTCCGCGGGCGATGCCCTCGAGGCAGCCGCGACCTCCGCAGGGGCAGACCGGTCCGTTCGGGTCGACGACGACGTGACCGACGTGGCCCGCGTTGCCGGTGCCGCCGTCGACGAGCCGGCCACCGAGGACGAGGCCGCCACCGACGCCGGTCGACACGACCATGCCCAGCAGGTCCTCGACGCCCCAGCCGCCGAACGCGTGCTCGGCCGCAGCCACGCAGACTGCGTCGTTGTGGAGCCGGACCGGCACGCCGTACTTCTCGGCCAGTCGGTCCCGCAGCGGGAAACCGCCGACCCAGGCCGGGATGTTCAGCGGCGCGACGACGCCCGCGGGCCACTCCATGGGACCACCGCACGCGACGCCCAGCTGGTCGATCCCGCCAGCGGCGAGCGGGTCGAGCAGGTCGGTGACGCTCGCCCACGGGTCTCCGGCCGTCGCCCTGCGGGTGACGGGTCCCAGGGTCTCGTCGTGGACCGCTGCCGCGACCTTGGTCCCCCCGACGTCGAGGCACAGGGTCCTCACGGGAACACCACCATCGACGCGGTGAACGCGTGCAGGTGCGAGCGGCCCGCGACCGGACCGATCTCGCCGCCGGCGAAGAAGCCCGCCACGGCGTCGGCGGCCAGCTCCTCCCGGACAGCCCGTACGTCGTGGTCGGCGCCGTTGTAGGTCGGGCCGAACAACCCAGACCCCCTGCCGTTGCAGGAGAACAGCAGCGCACCGCTGCCCGGCTGGCCCGGGCACCGCGCCAGCGCCGACCGCAGGTCACCGTCCGCCGCCTCGGCGTCACGGACCTGCAGGCGGAGGGTCTGACCCGGTTGCACGAGGTCACCCACCACGAGGGAGTCGCCGTCGCTGCCCAGGATGGTGCGGACCAGGTAGTCGTGGTCGTCGGTGTACTCGTCGGCCGCGATCCCGATCTGCAGTCCCGACGACGCCATCGCCTGCTCCGGCGGCGGCAGCGCCCCGATGATGCGGCGGACCTTCTCGAGGGCCGGCATGCCGGCGAGCTCGTGCACGACGTTGCCCGCTCCCGCGGTCACCGTCATGGCGGGACCGATCGGGCGGCAGCCCTGCGACACGAGCGGGCGTGCGGACGCCCCGTCGACGAGCACCCCGACCGCACCGCGGTCGACGGTGCGGTCGTCGATCCAGAGCCGCGTCGAGCCGGGGCCGGTCGGCCCGTGGGCGACGCCACCGACGAACGGGAGCCCAGCAAGCGCCTGCGACGCCTGCGTCATGAAGCCCTCCACCGGGAAGCTGAAGGGGTCCGCGAGCAGCACGGCGACCTCGTCGCTCGAGAGCCCCACCTCCGGCATCCCGATGACCGCCGCCTTGCCGTCGGTCGGCATCACCTCGAGGTGGAACGTCCGCAAGCCCGCTCCCGGGAGCACCCCGACCCAGATGCTGACGGCAGTGCCCATCTCGATCCCGACACCGCCACCGATCACCCCGCTGGCGCTGCACCCGATGGTCGCGGCGGCGCCGGTGAGCTTCAGGGCGAGCTCGCCCGCCTCGCCGGGGTTCTCCCCCGAGACGAACGCGAGGGCCAGGTCCGGCGTACGGCCGCGCAACGGAGCCAGGGCAGCCGCAACCGCCGTCTCCGCCGCCTCGAACAGGTCGGAGGAGATGCCGATGCCGTCACCGAAGCGCCCCATGAGGACCACAGCATGACGGATGGCCGACCCCGACGTAGCGTGAGGGAGTGACGAAGCCGACCACCCTGCCTTCAACACTGTCAGCGCTCCGTGCGACCGGCCACGTGCACAAGACCGTGAAGGCCGAGATCCGGGACAACCTGCTTGCGAGGCTGGCCGCCGGTGAGCCCAGCTTCCCGGGGATCCTCGGGTACGAGGAGACGGTCGTCCCCGAGGTGGAGCGCGCGCTCCTGGCGGGGCACGACCTGGTGCTCCTCGGCGAGCGCGGGCAGGGCAAGACCCGCCTCATCCGCACCGTCACCGGCTTGCTCGACGAGTGGACGCCGGTGATCAGCGGCTGCGAGATCAACGATCACCCCTACGCGCCGGTGTGCAACCGCTGCAAGGCGCTCGGCGACGACATCACGGTCGCCTGGAAGCACCGCAGCGAGCGGTACGGCGAGAAGCTGGCGACCCCGGACACCTCGGTCGGTGACCTCATCGGCGACGTCGACCCGATCAAGGTGGCGGAGGGCCGCACCCTCGGAGACCCGGAGACGGTCCACTACGGCCTCGTGCCCCGTACCAACCGTGGTGTGTTCTCCGTCAACGAGCTCCCCGACCTCGCCGAGCGGATCCAGGTGGCCCTGCTCAACGTGCTGGAGGAGCGCGACATCCAGGTCCGTGGCTACACCCTGCGGCTGCCGCTCGACCTGCTGCTGATCGCGTCGGCGAACCCCGAGGACTACACCAACCGCGGCCGCATCATCACCCCGCTGAAAGACCGCTTCGGCGCCGAGGTCCACCCACTACCCGATCGACCTCGTGCACGAGCTCGACCTGATCCGGCAGGAGGCGCTGCTGCAGTGGGAGGGAACGCCGGTCGTCGTGCCCGACCACCTGCTGGAGGTCGTCGCCCGCTGGACCCGGCTCGTGCGCGAGTCGCCCCAGGTCGACCAGCGCTCAGGGGTCTCGGCGCGCTTCGCCGTCGCAGCGGCCGAGACGATCGCGGCCTCGGCCGTACGGCGTGCCGCCGTCACCGGCGAGCAGGCGGTCGCGCGGGTCTGCGACCTGCCGGCCATCGTGGCGTCGTCGCGCGGCAAGGTCGAGTTCGAGTCGGCCGAGGAGGGCCGCGAGCTCGAGGTCCTCGACCACCTGCTGCGCAAGGCCACCGCCGACACCTTCCGCGCCACCCTGGCCGGTCTCGACCTGTCCGGTCTGCAGGGCCGCTTCGACGAGGGCGCCGTCCTCGAGACCGGCGACCTCGTCCCCGCCGCGCAGGTCCTCGCCGACCTCGGCACCGTCCCGGGCCTCGCGCAGCTGCTGCAGCGGCTCGGTGTGGAGGAGGAGTCTCCGGGCCTCGCCGCTGCGGCCCTCGAGTTCGCGATGGAGGGCCTGCACCTGAACCGCCGGCTGTCCAAGGACTCCGTCGGCCACCGCACGGTCTACGGCCGCTGATGGGCGACCCTGCTCTCGGCGTCCCCGACACCTACGCCCTGCGCCGCCGGGTGCTCCTGACGGGTCTCGTCGCGATGGCGTTGTTCCTCGCCCTCGGCTGGGTCATCGCCTGGCTCGAGGTCGACGAGGCGTGGCTGCTCATCGGGATGGCGCTGGTCTACCTGCTCGTCGTGAGGCCGATGCTCCGGCCGGTTCGCGACGCCATCCGGCTGCGCCGCCGCCTCGCCTACTCCGCCTACCTCGCGGAGAGGGAGAAGGGCGCCAAGTGACCTTCAGGTACGGGGCCTGGGCCGGCGGGCGTGACCCGCTCGAACCGCCGTACGACGTGGCCGAGGCCGTCGACGCGATCGGCGAGCGGGTCATGAACGGCGACTCGGTCCGGCAGGCGCTGCGCGACCTGCTGCGGCGTGGCAACGACCAGCTGCGCGGGCTCGACGGGTTGCGGCAGCAGGCCATGCGGCGGCAGCGCGAGCTGCGCAAGCAGGGCCGGCTCGACGGCACCCTGCAGGAGGTACGGGAGCTGCTCGAGAAGGCCGTCGAGCTGGAGAAGAGCGCCCTGTTCCCCGACCCGTCCGACAGCGCTCGGATGGCCGAGATGGAGCTCGACGCGCTACCGACCGACACGGCGCGGGCGGTGCAGGAGCTCAAGCCCTACCAGTGGCGCAGCCAGGAAGCGCGTGAGACCTACGAGCAGATCGACGACCTGCTGCGACGCGAGGTCCTCGACTCGCAGTTCCAGGGGATGAAGCAGGCGCTCGAGAGCGCCAGCCCCGAGGACATGCAGGCCGTGAAGGACATGCTCGCCGACCTCAACGGGATGCTCGAGGCGGACGCCCGCGGTGAGCACACGCAGGAGCAGTTCGACGACTTCATGGACCAGCACGGGCAGTTCTTCCCGTCGCAGCCGCAGAACCTCGAGGAGCTCGTCGACGAGCTCGCCCGCCGGGCCGCGGCTGCCCAGCGGCTGATGGACTCGCTCACGCCTCAGCAGCGCCAGGAGCTCGGCGAGCTGATGGACGGCGCGATGGACATGGACATGCAGTCGCAGATGTCGCAGCTCGGCGACGCCCTGCGGTCCGCCCGCCCGGACCTGCAGTGGGGTGGCCGCGAGCGGATGCAGGGCACCGAGGGCATGGGGCTGGGCGACGCGACGACCGCGCTGCAGGAGCTCGCCGACCTCGACGACCTCGAGGCCGCGCTCGGCCAGGACTACCCCGGTGCCTCCCTCGACGACATCGACGAGGACGCGGTCCAGCGAGCTCTGGGCCGCGGCGCCCTCGACGACGTCCGCGCGCTGCAGCGGATCGAGAAGGAGCTCCGCGAGCAGGGCTACCTCGTCACCGACGCGAGCGGCCGGCTGGAGCTCTCGCCGCGCGCGGTCCGTCGCCTCGGCGCAACGGCGCTGCGCAAGGTGTTCGCGCAGATCAACGCGACAGGTCGGGGTGCGCACGACGTGCACGACGCCGGCGCCGCGGGCGACATCACCGGCGCGACGCGGCAGTGGCAGTTCGGCGACGAGCAGCCTCTCGACGTGGTCCGGACGGTCCGCAACGCGGTCCTGCGCGACCCTTCGCGGCTGAAGCTCCAGGTCGACGACTTCGAGGTCGTCGAGACCGAGCGCCGCACCACCGCTGCCGTCGCCCTCCTCGTCGACCTGTCGTTCTCCATGGAGCTGCGCGGCACCTGGGGCGTCGCGAAGCAGACGACGCTGGCGCTGCACTCGCTCGTCACCACCCAGTTCCCGCAGGACGCCATCGAGGTCATCGGCTTCAGCGACTACGCGCAGGTGCTCAGGCCCGAGCAGCTCGCCGGTCTCGACCCGCAGCGGGTGCAGGGCACCAACCTGCAGCACGCGCTCATGCTCGCCGGCCGTTTCCTCGGCAAGCACCCGGGCGCCGAGCCCGTGGTCCTCGTGGTGACAGACGGCGAGCCGACGGCCCACCTGACTCGCGACGGTTACGCCGACTTCTGCTGGCCGCCGATGGCCGAGACCCTCGAGCTCACGATGGCCGAGGTCGAGCGCATCACGCGCCGCGGCGCGACCATCAACGTCTTCATGCTCGACGACGAGCCGCGGCTGCTCGCGTTCGTCGAGCACCTCGCCCACCGCAACGGCGGACGGGTCTTCAGTCCCGACCCCGAGCGCCTCGGCGAGTTCGTCGTGCAGGACTACCTGCGGGCCCGCCGCGGCCGCCAGCGCTCCGCCTGACGTCCTTTTTCCTGAGCCTGGCTGACGCGCCAGTTGCTAGGACACCAGGGTCAGACGGTGGCGGTCTCCGGCTTGCAGACGCGGCAGGGAGCGAGGGCCTTCGCGGACGCCTCGGCGGCGGTCACGTAGCCCATCTCCTCGCGGCCGTCGACGAGCCGGCAGTCCGGACGGTGGTAGCTGGCAGCACCGGCGGCGAACAACCCCGAGGCGGACGACGGCACCCGCGCCGTACCCGAGTCCGGGGCCTGCGCGTCCACGAGCTGCAGCAGCACCGCCTCGAGGCGGGCGCGGTCCTCGCGGGCCGAGGCGTTGATGATGAGCCCGACCCCGAAGACGACGACGGCCAGGCCGAGGAAGCCGCCGGACAGCAGGTACGGCGTCTGGGCGGTCGTCCCGAGGGACTCACCGGCGGCGCCGTTGTAACCGAGCCCGATGATGCCCAGGCCGATCAGGACGATGAGGTAGCCCAGCGGGCGGCCGTAGTTGGCGGGTGACTTCACGAGCTTCTCCAGGCTTCGAGTGGATCAGGTGCCGAGGTAGGTCTTGCGCAGGTCGCCGGACTTCTCCAGCTCGGCTCCGCGGCCGTCGTAGGTGATGGTGCCCTTCTCCATGATCAGGGCCTGGTCGGCGTAGGGCAGGACGCCGACGTTCTGCTCGACGATGAGCACCGTGGTGCCGTCGTCGTTGATCTTGCTGACGACCTGGAAGACCGTCTGGGCAAGCTTGGGCGACAGGCCGAGGGAGGCCTCGTCGATGAGGAGCACGCGCGGCTTCGACATCACCGCACGGCCGATCGCGAGCATCTGCTGCTCACCACCGGACATCGTCCCGGCGAGCTGGTCCTTGCGCTCCTCGAGCCGGGGGAAGTAGCTGAAGACCTGCTGGATCGTCTCGTCGGCCGCTTTCTTGCCGTCGGCCTTGCGGGTCCACGCGCCGAGCCGCAGGTTGGTCAGCACCGACAGCGCCGGGAAGACCCGGCGTCCCTCGGGCGACAGGCCGATGCCTGCGGCAACGACCTTCGGGGCCTCGAGCCCGCTGACGACCTTGCCGTCGAGCCGGATCTGACCCTCCCACGCCGGCAGCAGGCCCGCGATGGCGTTGACCGTCGTGGTCTTCCCGGCGCCGTTGAGCCCGAACAGCACCGCTGTCTCACCCTCCTCGACGGAGAACGAGATGCCCTGCAGCACAGGGAGAACGCCGTAGCCGGTCCGCAGGTCCTCGACCTCGAGCAGCGCCATCAGGCACCCGCCTTCTTCTTGGCGGCGGCCTTCTTCGAGGGTGCGCGCTTCTTGGGGGGTACGGCGGTGGCGGCGTCCAGCGCCTCGTCCTCGGCCGTCTCGTGCGTCTCGGCGAGAGCCTCTGGGGCCTCGCCGCCGAGGTAGGCCGCGACCACCTCCGGGTGGGTCTGGATCACCGTCGGCTCGCCCTGCGCGAGCAGCCGGCCGAAGTTGAGCACGTAGACGTGGTCGCAGACCCGCAGCACCAGCGGCACGTGGTGCTCGATGACGAGCATGGTCAGCGCGAACTCCCGGCGCAGCGCCAGCAGCCGCTCGCCGAGCTCGTCGGACTCGTCCGGTCCCATGCCCGACGTCGGCTCGTCGAGCAGCAGAAGGTCGGGGTCGGTGGCCAGCGCGCAGCCCAGCTCGAGCAGCTTGAGGGTGCCGTAGGACTGCCCGCCGACGCGCTCGTCCCGGATCGCGGACAGGCCGAGCAGGTCCAGGATCGCGTTCGCCTTGGCCTCGAGGACGCGCTCGCGGCGTCCGGTCGCCGCGGTGCCGAGCAGGCCGGC
>JAODNF010000433.1 GCA_025464915.1 Frankiales bacterium
GATGGTCGCAGCCTGCGCCTCGGTGCCGGCGTAGAGCTCCATGACGACGTCGGCCCCGAACCACTCGATGAAGTCGGCCTTCAGCTGGGGCGGGCACGGGGCAGCCATGTGCATCAGGGTCTTCACCGAGGAGACGTCGTACTGCTCGCGGCCCTCGAGCTTCCACATCCGGGACATCATCGTGGGCACGGCGTAGACCCAACCCACCTGGTGCTCCTGGATGAGGCTGAGCGCCTCCCGGGCGTCGAACCTCGGCATCAGGACCGAGTGGCCGCCGAGGACCAGGTTGAGGTTGCACATCATGAAGGGCCCGTTGTGCGACAACGGCGCCGTCGTGAGAAGCGGGCTCCGGCCGTCGATGCCGAGCAGCCCGCCGAAGCCCTCGGCCACGCCGAACACGCCCGGTGTCCCGGCGACGATGACCTTCGGCCGGCCGGAGCTGCCGCCGGACGTGGGCGCCTTCCAGGCGGGAGAGACGGCCTCGGGCAGCGGGGCGTGCCCACCGGGCGCGGGGAACGAGGTGGTCTCGTCGACGACGGCCGCCGGCTCGGTCAGCTCGAGGATGGCCTTCAGCTCGAGCGGGGGCAGCTTGCCGGACAGCGGCTGCGGCACCGCGCCCAGGGCCCAGGCGGCGAGGCAGCCGATCACGAACTCGGGGCTGTTGGGCAGCACGACCGAGACGAACGACCCCTGGGTCACGCCCTGGTCCTTCAGCTGGTGGGCCAGCGCCAGCGCGCGGTCGTGCAGCTCCAGCCGGGTCAACGTCACGCCGGCGCAGGTGAGCGCGGGTCGCTGCGGCTCCGTCGCGGTGTGCTCGACGAAGGCGGTCCAGAAGGGGGTGGTGGCGTCCACGAGGACTCCTCAGGTGTCAGGTCAGGCGTCGGTGCTGAGCATGCGCTTGGCGACCCTCGACGGAATGGCCGTTCGCGGGTCGGGAGCGCTGCGTCAGGCTCGACCGCACAGCCGTCGAACGTCGACCAGACGGCGCGGACGGCCCACGCCAGGCGCTTGGCGGCCGGCGGCGGCCTGCGGCTGCGCTCGGCGGCCTCCGCGAGCCGCTCCGTCACGACGTGGTCGACGGCGGCGAGCATCAGCTCGCTGCGCGAACCGAAGTGGTGCAGCAGGTTGCCCCGTGACGTGCCGGACCGGCGCTGGACCTCGAGCGTCGTCGTACCCCGGTAGCCGACCTCGGCGAGCGCGGACACGGTCGCGTCGAGGAGGCGGCGGCGCGTCGTCTCCCGTGCCTCCTCCCGCTGGCCCACCGGCTCAGCCTTGCAGACGCAGCCCGCGTCGCAGCGCCTCGACCTGCTGCGCCGCGAAGCGTCGGCTGGCCTGCTTGCGGGGCGCGAACCGCTCGAAGCCGTGGACCGCCCCCTCGGCGACCGTGAGGTCGACCTCGACGCCTGCGTCCTCGAGCCGCTGGGCGTAGGCGACGCACTCGTCGTGGAACAGGTCGGCGCTGCCGACCCCGATCCAGGCAGGCGGCAGGCCCGTGAGGTCACGGCGCCGCGACGGGACGGCTGCGTCAGGAACGGCCTCCGTGCCGGAGGGCTGACCGAGGTAGGCCGTCCAGCCCGTGCGGTCGGCGTCCTTGTTCCAGATCCGGTGGTCGCCCGCCGCGATGTCCTCGCGGTCGGGCGTCCGGTCGTCGAGCATCGGGTAGACGAGCAGCTGGAAGGCGACGTCGACCGCGCCGCGGTCGTGGGCGTGCTGCGCGAGGCTCGCAGCGAGCCCGCCACCCGCACTGGCGCCGCCGACGGCGATGCGGGTCGCCTCGACCCAGGGCTGCGAGGCCAGCCAGACGAGGCCCGCGTGCGCGTCCTCGAGCCCGGCGGGATAGGGGTTCTCGGGCGCGAGCCGGTAGTCGACGCTGACGACGGCGATCCCGAGCTCCTTCGCGAAGCGGCTGGCGATGCGGTCGTCCATCCGGGCCCGCCCGAAGACGTAGCCGCCGCCGTGCACGAGCAGCAGCGCCGGCAGCCGACCGGTCGCTCCCTTCGGCCTGATGACGCGCATCGGCACGGGAGCGGCGACCTTGTCGAGCGAGGTGCCCCGGTGCCGCAGCCGCAAGGTCGTCAGTGCCTCGGGCCGCCGCCCCTTGGGGATGCCCTCGGGCTCGAGGCCGCCCGCGGCGAGCCGCGCGAGCCGCGCGAACTCGGGGGCGATGTCGGGTGCGCTCATGTGCAGGCTCCAGCGGGGATTGCTCCTTCATGGTCAGCGTTCACCATGAGTGGGAGGAACCCTACGTTTCGCGTGGCGCACGGGCATCTACCCAGGAGGCGCCGCTACCCGGCCCGGTGAATTGTCCGAACCGACGACGAGGGGCCCCCACGGTGGTGCGGCACGCCGTTGGCTGCGGGCTCGACACCGGGGAGGGTGGTCTGATGGCACTGGACCCCGCGCACTGGCAGGAGCGCGTCGACGCGCTCGCGGACAAGCACGGGGTGGTCGGCGCGACCCTCGCGCTCGCACAGGCCGGCGAGACCGTCGCCGTGGCCACCGGCGTGCTCAACGTGCGCACCGGTCAGCCGGCCACGCCGGACTCGCTGTTCCAGGCAGGCTCCATCACCAAGGTCTGGACCGCCACCCTCGTCATGCAGCTCGTCGACGACGGCCTGCTCGACCTCGACGCCCCGGTCGTGACCTACCTGCCCGGCTTCCGGGTGCAGGACGAGCGGCTCACCGCGACGGTCACGACCCGGCAGCTGCTCAGCCACACGAGCGGCATCGACGGCGACCTGTTCCTCGACACCGGCCGCGGCGACGACGCCCTGCCCAAGTACGTCGAGGCGATGGCGGACCTGACCGAGACGGTGCCGCAGGGTCAGCTGATGAGCTACTGCAACAGCGGCTACTCGCTGCTGGGGCACCTCGTCGCGACGCTGCGCGACGCGACCTTCGAGCAGGTGCTGCGCGAGCGGCTGCTGCAGCCGCTCGGCCTCACGTCCGCCGGCATGCTGCCCGAGGAGGCGCTGCTGTTCGGGGCCGCCACCGGACACCTCGTACCGCCGGGTGCCGACGGGCCGATCGTCACGCCGCAGTGGGGGATCTTCCGCTCCGCCGGTCCGGCCGGCCTGCTGCACTGCACGGCCACCGACCTGCTCGCGCTCGGTCGGCTGCACCTGGACGGCGGTCTGGCGCCGGACGGCACCAGGCTGCTGTCCCAGGAGTCCGTCGACGCGATGCTCGTCCCGCAGGTCGAGTGCCCGAACCCCTGGCAGCTCGGCAACCACTGGGGCCTCGGCTGGATCCTGTCGAGCTGGGGGGCGCACCAGGTCTTCGGCCACGACGGCGCGACGCTCGGCCAGGGAGCGTTCTACCGGGTGCTCCCCGGCGCGGACCTGCACATCGCCATGATGGTCAACGGCGGCCGCGCCGCTGCGGCGTTCGCGATCGCGGTGCTCACGGAGATCGGCGAGGAGCTCGTCGGCGCCGGCCCGCTGCCGTACCCCGAGCCGTCCGACGGTGTGGTCCTCGACCCGGCGCGGTACGTCGGCAGCTACAGCCGCGAGGGGGTCGAGCACCTCGTCGAGCAGACCGACGGCGGCCTGCAGGTCACCATCACCAACACCGGTCCGCTCGCGGGGGCTCAGCCGCCGACCGTGGCGGCACTGGTCGCCCACGACGAGCGCGTGCTGCTGGTGAAGCTGCCGAACGTGGACCTGCTCGTACCGGCCGTCTTCTTCGACCACGACGGCGGCCGCTACCTGCACTTCGGCGCCCGCGCCACCCGCCGCTCCTAGGGCTGGTTGTTCCGCCAGAAGGCGTCCTCCGCGGCCTGGTCCAGGCTTGCGTCCCAGTACTCGAGGACCTTGCCGCCGGCCAGCCGTTGGACGTGGACGACAGGGCGCACGTAATCGCGGATCGTCCCTGTGAGCAGCGTGACCACGTACCCGCGGTCATCGGTGCCGAGGGCGTGCAGGACGAATCCGCCCTGGCCGCCGCTGATCGCACTGACGGCGCCCAGGTACTCCCACACAGCGGCCTTGCCGACCTTGTCCCCGGACAGTGGGTGGTCGCCGGCGATGTGCATGACCGTGTCGTCCTCAGGGAGGCATCGATCGCCGGGATGTCCATGGCGCCGTAGGCCTCGTAGAGATGACGTACGACGAGCTCGTTGGCCTCGGTCACGAGCGGATCATGACACGGCCGGTGCGCCACGGAGACTCAGCAGGCTGCGGGCGACGCTGCCGGTGACGGGAAGCTCGGCCAGCAGCAGGGCCTGCACGACGTGGTAGGCGTCGGGCTGACCGGTCCAGGTGCTGGTGGCCGGTGTGCCGTCCGGGTCGAGCTCGTGCCGCCAGCTGCCGGTCCTGGGGTCGGCGAACCGCTCCTCGGCGAAGGCGGTCCACGTCCTCAGGTCTGACGTGAAGGCTCCGTCGCGGGTCACGCGACCGAGCACCGCGGCGGCGGCGATCGCCTCGGCGAGCACCCAGTGGAACTGCTGGCTGACGACGGGGCGGTCCCGCCAGTCCAGGGTGTAGACAAGACCGCCGGTCGGCGCCCAGGCGCGCGACCTCGCCGCGTCGTAGAGCGCCACGGCGTCCTTGACCAGCCACGGGGGAGCGGGGTCACCGAGTGCCACGGCTGTGTGGACCGCCAGCCGGGCCCACTCGAACTGGTGACCCGGCGTCACGCCGAACGGGCGGAAGGGATCGGCTGGCGTGACGGCGTTGTAGTCGAGTAGGGCGTTCCAGTCGGCGTCGAAGTGCTCGGGCAGTCGCCACTGCCGGCCGCGCGCCTCGATGTGGACGATCCGCTCGAGCACCCGGACGCACCGGGCCAGCAGCTCGTCGCGGCGGGACGGCAGCGCCTCGGCCGCCGCGAGCATCGCCTCGACCCCGTGCATGTTCGCATTGGCGCCGCGGTAGTCGTCACACCTCGTCCACCGGCGGTCCCACAGCTCCCGGGCGGTGCCGCTCTGCTCGTCCCAGAAGCGGGTGTCCCAGATGTCGAGCGCCTCGAGCAGCAGGTCGTTGCCGAGTCCCGCCAGGGACGCGCTAGAGCCGGCGAGGACGACGAAGGCGTGTTCGTACGCCGCCTTGTCGGTGTCGGATCCGCTTCCGCGGAACCACCCGCCGTGCTCACGGTCGCGGAGCGGGCCGCCGAACGACGAGACCCCGTGCTCGGCAAGGGGTCTCAGGTCCTCGCGGCCCATCAGGAGGGCGAGGCAGAACACGTGCGTCATGCGCGCGCTGATCCACGTCTCGATCCCGCGACCGCGGTCGACCGTCCCGTCGTCGAGGAGCCAGCCGAAGCCCGAGCGGACGCGTGACCTCGCCGCGAACGACAGCAGCCCGCCGAGGGTCGTCACCTGACGGGGACGGCCGGCCCGCCGTAGCAGGCCGCGGTGAGGGTCGCGCCCTCCGGGAGTCGGCAGACGGCGATGTCGACGCTCTCGCCATCGCGAAGATCGACGTAGTTCGTGCTGAACCTCGCCCCGGGCAGGTCGCTCATGACCCGCGCCAGGTAGGCGTAGCCGCGCGCCGTCAGCCGCACCGTCGTGATGCCATCGGTCTCGAAGAGAACGGTCGGCTCGAGGAGCGCCGGCTCGGGCAGCACGTCCTTGAGGCGGCCGAAGAACCGGCGGTTGTCGGGGAGCAGCCCGCTGGCCTCGGACACGTGGGCGAACTGGTCGACCGGCGGTACTTCGGCAAGCGTCCAGACGGGCACCGACGAGTAGGCCTCGGCGACCACCTGCAGCTCGTCCCGGCGTACCTCGCCCCCCTTGACCGCACCGATGCACACCGCGAGGTCGAGGTCGACGGCGTCGCGTCCGGAGTTGGTGACCCAGAGCTCGACGCCCGTGTCGGTGGTGCGGAAGCTCGCCAGCAGCGGCTGGAAGACGCGCTGGAGGAAGTAGTAGCTCGCCTTGGGCACGAGGTCGTAGTCGAGGACCGACCAGGACAGGCCCGGCCAGGCGTCGTTGAGCTGCCAGACCAGCGTGCCGTTGCAGTGCGGCTGGCGCCGGCGGTAGTGCTCGATGCCGAGCTTCAGGCCCTCGGCCTGGCAGGCCATCGTGCGGTCGACGTACTCGAGAAGGGTGCGCGGCTCACCTGTCTCGAGGATCATCTGGGCGTAGCCCTTGTCCTTCGGGGTGTCCTTGTTGCGCTGGCCCAGCTCCGCGGACCCGAGGTCGAGGCTGCCGGGCGGGGTCCAGCGCTCGAGCGTCGCGAGCTCGGGCGACGCGTGGATGCCGAACTCGCTGATGAAGCGGCCCTTGTCGTGCTCGTAGCGGCTGAAGTGCACCTGCTCCCCTCGCGACGCGAACTCGGTCGGGCCGCCGGCGCCCACGTCGGCGCCGTGCCAGACCTCCCACGCGTGCCGGTCGCCGGCACCCGTGCCGTTGAGGAGCTCCCCGGGCAGCTTGCCCCACGGGCTGCCCGGCCAGTAGATCGCATCCGGGTCGTGGGTTCGGACTGCGTCGGGCAGCAGCTCGTTGAAGATCGACCAGCCCCACTCGCCCGGCTCGTCGGTGCCGGAGGTGATCTCGCGGATCGCCTGGATCTCGTTCTCCCCGCACCACAGCGCGAGCGACGTGCGGCCGCGCAGCCGGCGGACCTGGTGGGCTGCCTCGAGCCCGATCTCGACGGCGAGCGTCCCGTCCGGGTCGGGGTAGTCATAGCAGGCGAACAGGAAGTCCTGCCAGACGAGAACCCCCAGCTCGTCGCACGCGTCGTAGAACGCGTCGGGTGCCACGACGCCGCCGCCCCAGACCCGCAGCATGGTCATGCCGGCGTCACGCGACAGCTCGACCAGGTCGCGCTGGGTCGCGTCGGGCACGGAGCCGACCAGCATCGAGGGAGGTACGACGTTGGCGCCGCGGGAGAACGTCGGCTGACCGTTGAGGACGAACCGGAAGTGCTCGGCCTGCTCCTCGGGGTCCGGGCTGCGGTCGAGCTCGATCGTCCGGAGCCCGCGCTGAACCGTCACCACCGCGTCGCCGCTGCGGACCTCGACGTCGTAGAGAGCGGGGGTCCCCAGGTCGTGCGTCCACCACAGCTCGACGTCGGTCAGCATCACGTCGGTCCGGAAGGCCCCCGCGCCGGCCAGGGCGGTCTGCACCGCGCCGCTGGGGGAGGTGACGGTCACGGTGACCGCCGCGTCGGACTGCCCGGTCACGACGAGCGTCGCTGTGCGGACCTCGACGTCGACGTCGGCCGCCCTCACCCACACGTCACGCAGGACGGGCTCACCCGCGACCACGGTGACCGCACCGCTGATCCCGCGGGAGGGGAGCGCCGCGGCGAAGTCCCAGCCCCAGGAGAAGGTGGCCTTCCGCAGGCGCGGGCGCTGGACCCGCAGGAGCAGCACGTCGTCAGCGACCTCCTCTGCGTCCGGCCGCACACCCGACCGCTCCCGGTAGCCGCCGATCTCGGCAGCCGCCGCGTCGTCGCTGAGCAGGCCCACGAGCGGCGGCGGGAAGGCGACGAGCAGCTCGTTGTCGGCGGCCAACGACACCTCGAACCGGTGCGGGCGGTGCTGGTTGCGAGCGCTGCCGACCTGGACGCCGTTCAGCCAGACGACGGCGACGGTGTCGAGCCCCGCGAAGTCGAGGAACCGGTCCGTTGCCGGGTCCGCGGTGAAGCGGGCGCGGTACCACCAGGTCGCGTCCTCGACCCAGCCCAGGTCGTGCTCGTTCATCCCGAAGTAGGGGTGCGGCAGCCGACCGGCAGCCATCAGCGACTCGTGCACGCCGCCGGGAACGACAGCAGGGACCCACTCTGCGTCCGGGCCCGGCCGATCGCCGATGGTCCAGGCCAGCTCGAACGTCAGCGTCACGCCGGCGTGCCACCGGTCAGGATGCGCAGCGCGAAGTCGGCGTAGGTCTTCACGACGGTCTCGGCGGGCACGCCGAGCCCCGGGCTCCACCACTCGGGGGTGCGGGTCCCCATGCCGCCGATGGCCTGGATGATGAGGAAAGGGTCGTCGTCGACGAACACCTTCAGCCGCTGGCCGCGCGCGACGACCTCCTCGAAGCTGCGGGCTGCGTCCTCACGCATCCGCTGCAGCGCTGGCCGGTACTGCTCGTCCAGCGACTCCGTCTCACGGTTGGTCACCCTCGCGAGCGCGGGGTAGTCGAGGTGGACGCGCACGTGCGCCTCGCACAGGGCGCGGATCTGCTCGAGCGGGTCCGCGCTGACCTCGAGCAGGGCGGCGCTCATCCGGTCCCGGTGCGTGGCGAAGCCCAGCTTCACCAGCTCGTACAGCAGCTCCTGCTTGGACGCGACATGGGCGTAGAGCGCCATCGGCTTGAGGCCGAGCTCCGCAGCGATGTCTCGGACCGAGACGGCGTGGTAGCCGCTGCGCCCGAACAGGACGATGGCGGCCTCGAAGACGCGCCGTCGGGCATCGCTCATCTCCGGGGTCGGCGGCAGCAGCGCGCTGACGGTGGGGCCGGACAGTGCCGCGGTCGACATGGCTTCCCTTCAGATGCGTACAACCGTAAGGATCCGGATCAGCGATTGCCGCGTCAAGGCCTTTCATCCGTTGACAATCTCCTCAACAGTGCCCACAGTGTGCAACACGCACGAAGCGTACAATCGTACGGAGACCCAGATGCGAACGACCCGAGTGACCCTGGCGACTGCTGCCTGCGCCTGCCTGCTGGCAGCGTGCGGTTCGAGCCTTCGCGTGACCGGCCAGCCCTACGGCGACAGCACGCTCGGCGGCAGCAGCCTGGGCCAGGACGCCACCACCGGCAGCAGCCCGGTCGGCGCGAGCACCTCCGGAGGCACGACCGCCGGCGGCACCGGGCTCGTCGGCGCGACGGGTGGCGGCGCCACGGGCTCGACAGGCGTGACGACCATCGGCGGCTCGTCAGGTGGATCGTCGGGGACGGGCGGGTCCGGCGCCAGCGGCGCCAGCGGTACGGCAGGGGCCAGTGCGGCCAAGGTCCCGGTGCAGGTCGGGATCATCCTCTACCCGGACGTCTCCAAGGCCGCGGCGGCGTTCGGCGGCGACGCCGGCAACGTCGGCAACCAGCAGCAGGTCACGCAGACCGCCGTGGACTGGGTCAACGCGCACGGCGGCCTGGACGGCCACAAGGTGCAGCTCGTCGTGCACAACGTCAGCCTCACCAGCACCGACACCTACTCGGAGGAGGAGCACCAGGCGTGCACGGACTTCGGGGCTGACCACCACGCCAAGGTCGTCATGACGGTCGCCTCGAGCATCGACAACGACCTGCCGAACTGCCTCAAGCAGTACGGCATCGAGTACATCTCCGGGGGCGTCTACCTCCACGACGACACGGACTTCAACGGGATCACGAACATGATCGCGCCGACGGAGATCAGCACCGCGTCGGTGGCGCGGGCCATGGTCTCCGAGATGACCACGCGCGGCTACCTGAAGTCCGGCGACACCCTCGGCATGCTCACCGAGGACGCACCGGCCGGGCTGCGGACGACGAACAACGTGATGATCCCCGCCCTCAAGGCGAAGGGGATCAAGGTCGTCAACTACACGATCCACGGCCCCGACTCCACGCCCGACATCTCCAACTCCGCGGCCGCTATCCAGAGCGCCGAGCTGAAGATGGCCTCCTCGGGTGTGAAGAACGTGGCGTTCATGTGCAAGGGCTGCTTCGGCCTGTTCATGAACTACGCCGAGTCGCAGAGCTACTACCCGCGCTACTTCCTGGACTCCCTCGACGGCCTGTCGGGTGGCAAGGGCCACGCGCAGTCGATGAAGACGGCCGTCGGCCTGAGCTGGATGCCGCTCTCGGACGTCGGGGGCTTCTCCCACCCCAAGGAGTTCACGGGCAACCCGACCCGGGACCTGTGCCACGCCATCGAGAAGAAGTGGGTGACCGACGACTCCTCGGAGTTCATCGCCCAGGAGATCTGCGGCGGGTTCATGGACCTCTACCACGCGTCCCTCCAGCTCCACGGCGCGCCGGTGAGCATCCCGAACCTGATGTCCGGCTTCGGGAGCTTCGGGAGCAGCTGGAGCTCGGCGGCCAACTTCGGGACGCGCATCACGCCGTCGAGGCACTATGGAGCGGTCGGCTACCGCCGGGCGCACTACGACGCCCCGTGCGACTGCTTCCTGTACGACAACCACGCGCTGCACCCCTTCTCGTGATGCGACGCGTCGCCGCCCTTCTGGTGGTCGCCGCGCTCGTCGGCAGCTGCAACCAGGAGTACAGACAGGACAAGCGGCTCAGCATCACAGCGCCTCGCGACGGTGCCCGGGTCAGCGCACCGCTGAGCGTCTCGTGGACGATGCGCGACTTCGACGCCACCGGCCTCGACGGCAGCACCTCGCCGAGGCAGGGCGCGTACGCGGTGTTCGTCGACCGGGCACCTATGCCCCCGGGCAAGGACCTGCGCTGGCTCGGACGCAAGGACCGCTCGTGCCGGAGCGACGTGCGCTGCGTGGACGCAGCCTTCCTCGCCAACCTCGGCGTCTACGTCACGGCACAGACCTCGGTCACCCTCCCGCGCCTGCCGCAGGTCGACGCCCAGCGAGGCATCGAGAACCACACGCTGACGGTGGTCCTGCTCGACGGGTCCGGCCACCGGATCGGCGAGAAGGCCTGGTACCGCAACTTCGAGAGCAGGGCGAGCGCATGACGGCGACCCTTCCGGACGCGCCCGTCGTCGACCTCGGGGTGGGCATGGCGGAGCGGCGGGCTGCGGCGCGTGCCACGCTCGGGATGTCGCCGGACAAGAACGAGGCGCCCGCGTTGCGTCCCGTGCTGAAGCAGCATGGCCTCTCGCTCTACCCGATGATCGCGCTGGGAGTCCTGGCCGTCGTCGACAGCTTCCAGGCCGAGGCGTTCACCATCCTCGCGCCGGACATGAGCCGGGCGCTGGGCCTGTCCCTCGGAGCCCTCGCCGCCGCCCGCACCATCGCGTTCGTCGCCATCATCCTGTCGCCGCTGCCCGTTGCGGCGCTGGCCCAGCGCCCGGGACGGCGGGCCCTCATCTGCATCACGACGGGCGTCGCGTGGTCGGTCGTGACCCTGTTCACAGGCATGGTCACGAGCCTGCTGCTGCTCATGCTCGTGCTGGCGCTCGACGGTGTCTCCAGCGGCTCGGTGCTGGCTTTGCACGGACCGCTCCTCAGCGACGCCTACCCGCCGAGCGCGCGGGTCCGGATCCTGTCGGGCTACACGTCGATCAAGACCCTCGCGACGGTCGTGTCGCCGCTGATGGTCGCGCTGCTCGCCGGCCCGCTGGGTCTCACGTGGCGCGGTGTGTTCATCGGCCTGGGCGCGGTGTCGATGCTTGCGACGCTCGCGTCGCTCGGCATACGTGACCCGGGGTTCGGAAGGTACGACGTCGACGTCCTGCGGGCGCAGGAACGCGCCTCGCTCGGCGAGCCGGCCACCACTGCCGACCTGCACGAGGCCGACGTCGAGCTGAAGTTCTTCGAGGTCGTCCGCCGCGTGACGCTCATCCCGTCCGTGCAGCGCCTTGCCTTCGGGTTCCTCGCCCTCGGGGTGCTCATCGTCCCGTTCCTGACCTACCTGTCGGACTTCCTCGAGCTGAAGTGGCACCTCGACGCGAGCGGCCGCGGCTACTTCTTCTCCGCGTCAGCCCTCGTCAGCATCGTCGGCCTGCTGGCGTTCGGCTCCTTCGCGGAGAAGCGCTTCAGCGCCGACCCGGGGTGGATCGTCCGCTTCACCGGCAACGCGCTCATCGTCTGCGTCGCGCTGATCGCGTGCGCCGCCCTCGCCCCGGCCTTCTGGCTGGTCTTCCTCTGCGCCGCGGGCGCGCAGTCGGCGCTGGCGATCCTGGGACCCGGCATGGCGGCGGCGTTCCTCGGTGTCGTCGACGCGCGGCAGCGACCGCACGCCGCCGCCGTCCTCGGCATGTTCGGCGCCGCCGGCTCGATCGTCGGCGTGCTCTTCCTGTCCGGTCTCGACGCGCGGTTCGGCGTCGACGTGGCCCTCGCGTGCCTGATGCTCCCGGGCGTCGTGTCGGGCCTCATCGTGCGCAGCTGCCACACCCTCGTCCCGGCCGACATGGACCGCATGATCGACGCGATCCTCGAGGAGGAGGACATCCGCGTCATCAAGCACCGCGGTGGTCACCTGCCGATGCTGTCCTGCCGCGGGGTCGACTTCTCCTATGGTCAGCTGCAGGTGCTGTTCGACGTCGACTTCACCGTCGACGACGGCGAGATGGTCGCGCTCCTGGGCACCAACGGTGCGGGCAAGTCCACCCTCCTCAAGGTCATCTCGGGCATCGGCCTGCCGAGCGCGGGCAGCGTGCGCTACCGGGGCCAGGACATCACCTACCTCGACGCCGAGCGGCGCGTCCCGCTCGGCATCACGCAGGTGCCCGGCGGGCGAGCGGTCTTCGGCAACTGCGACGTCGTGGAGAACCTGCGGGCCTTCGGCCACACCGTCGGCCGGGACCGCAAGCGGATCGAGGCCTCCATCGAGGAGTGCTTCGAGGCCTTCCCGAGGTTGCACGAGCGACGTGCGTCGCTCGCAGCCAACCTCTCCGGCGGAGAGCAGCAGATGCTGGGCCTGTCGAAGGCGCTCATCCTCAAGCCCCAGCTGCTGCTCATCGACGAGCTGTCGCTCGGCCTCGCCCCGATCGTCGTCGGCCAGCTGCTCGACATGGTGCGACGCATCAACGCCACGGGCACGGCCGTCGTCCTCGTCGAGCAGAGCGTCAACATCGCGCTGTCCCTCGTGGACCACGCCTACTTCATGGAGAAGGGCCAGATGCGCTTCGACGGCTCTGCGGCCGACCTGCTGGACCGCGGCGACCTGCTCCGCGCGGTGTTCCTCGAGGGCGCCGACACGGCCACGGGCGGTCAGTCGTGATGTCGCGTCGCATCCTGCTGCGCAGCGCCCTCGCCGTCGTCGGCGCGCTCCTGCTGCTCTACGTGGCGCTGCCCGAGCTGCGGACGAGCAACACGACCAGCGGTCATGGCGAGGCCCCCGGTCCGGTCCTGCTGCTCGGCGTCATCATCGGCATGACCTACGGGCTGCTGGCCGTCGGCCTCGTCCTGATCTACCGGACCAACCGCATCGTCAACTTCGCCCACGGCCAGATCGGCGCGTTCGGTGCCGCGTTCTTCGGCATCGAAGTGGTCCGCTGGCACATCCCCTACTGGATCGCGTTCGTCCCGGCCCTCGCTGTCGCCGCACTCGTCGGTGCGATCGCCGAGGCCGCGGTCGTGCGCCGGCTCCGCAAGGCGCCCGCCATCATGAGCGTCGTCGCGACGCTCGGCGTCGGCCAGTTCCTCGTGCTGTTCGCCTTCGCGATCAACAACCAGGCCGGCGCGGGCAGCCGCTACCCGAAGCCCAGCTTCCTGCCCGAGTTCCACGTCGGCGGCCTGTTCGTCACGTCCGCCTACTCCGGCATGCTCGCCCTCTCCCCCTTCCTGGTCATCGGGCTCGGCCTCTTCCTGAAGTACAGCCGCTACGGCCTGGCGATCCGCGTCTCCGCGTCGAACCCCGAGGCGGCCCGGATGTCCGGCATCTTCGCCGGCCGGATGAGCACCCTCGCCTGGGGCATCGCAGGCAGCCTCGCCGCGTTCTCGGCGATCTTGAAGTCGCCCGAGCAGGGCTTCAGCACGGGGGACAGCTTCGGCCCGTCCCTGCTCCTGATCGCGCTCACGGGTGCCGTGCTCGCGCGGATGCAGTCGCTCCCGGTGGCGATGGCATCGGGCGTCGCCATCGGGGTCGTCGAGCAGGTCCTGCTCTGGAACTTCAACAACGAGGGGCTCGTCCAGTTCGTGCTCTTCGTCGCGATCCTGGTGGCGCTGCTCGCCCAGAAGCAGCGGGTGGGTCGCGCCGACGAGAAGGGCTCCTGGGCAGCGGTCCAAGCAGCGAAGCCACTGCCCCGCGTCATCGCCCGGGCGCCCGCGGTCCGGCTCATGACGCCGGCTCTCGTCGTACCCCTCCTGCTCCTGCTCGTCTGGCTGCCCCAGCACATGAGCAACACCAACGCGAGCCGGCTGACGGCCGCCATCGGCCTGGTGATCACCGGCCTGTCGGTCGGCGTCATCACCGGCCTCGGGGGGCAGCTGTCGCTCGGGCAGTTCGCCATCGGCTCGATCGGGGCCTACGCCTCCTACCAGGTGGCCCGCTACAGCGGGAACTACGTCGAGGCCTTCCTCTACGCAGGGCTGGCGGGGGCGGCAGTCAGCATCGTCATCGGGCTGCCCGCCCTGCGCGCCAAGGGACTCCTGCTCACGGTGACCACCCTCGCCTTCGCGATCGTCGCGCCCGCCTACCTCCTCCCGCAGCCCTGGCTGCTGGGCGGGGAGGGGAAGAACCCCGGCCGACCGGTCGTCAACGGGCACGTCTTGCAGGCCGACCGCGACTACTACTACGTGGCGCTCGCCGTGCTGCTCTTCGCGCTGCTGCTGGCCCGCAACGTGCGCAGGAGCGGCATCGGACGACGGCTCGTCGCCGTGCGCGACAACGAGGACGCAGCGCGCGCCTTCACCGTTCCCGCCGTGACGGTGAAGCTGCAGGGCTTCGCGCTCGCCGGCTTCATCGCCGGTCTCGGCGGCGCCGTCTCGGGTCACGCGCTCGCCACCATCAGCTCGTCGAGCTTCCCGACGCAGTCCAGCCTCAACGCCGTGGTCATCGCGGTGATCGGCGGCATCGGGCTCCTCGTCGGGCCCCTCCTCGGTGCGCTCGTCGTGTCCGGCGCGACGTTCCTGCCCCTCGACAGCGCCGGCCTCGCCGCCACGGCCCTGGGCCAGCTGCTCATCATCATGTACCTCCCCGGTGGGCTCGGCTCGCTCGTGACCCCCCTGCGCGACCGGCTCGCCGGCCGACTCGCGCGGTTGTCCGGCGTCGACGTCGAGCGCGCCTTCCAGGCGGAGCGCGGCTTCACGGAGGGGTACGAGGACGCCTCCGCCGGCGGAGAGGCGCCCCTGCGCGGGCAGCACAAGCCGACGCTCCTGCCGCCAGGCCCGGTGCTCGAAGCCGTCGCCCTCCGCAAGTCGTTCGGCGGCGTTCACGCGGTGCGCGGCGTCAGCTTCACGGTGGGACAGGGCGAGACCCTCGGCCTCATCGGCCCCAACGGTGCGGGAAAGACGACGACGTTCGAGCTTCTCGCGGGGTTCACCAGGCTCGACAGCGGCGTGGTCCGCTACGGCGGCCGCAACGTCAGCCGGCTCGGCCCGGAGCGCCGCGGCCAGCTCGGCCTCATCCGGTCCTTCCAGGACGCGGCTCTCTTCCCGACCCTCACCGTGCTGGAGTGCGTGCAGGTCGCCCTGGAGCGGGTCGAGCCGACGAGCCTCACCCGCTCGCTGCTGGGCCTGCGAGGCCAGGACCGGCGCAAGCTGAAGCGGGCCGAGGAGCTCGTCGCGTGGATGGGCCTGGAGCGCTACCGCTCCAGCCAGATCCAGGAGCTGTCGACCGGCACCCGCCGCATCACCGAGATCGCCTGCCTCGTCGCGTTGGAGCCGCAGGTGCTGCTCCTCGACGAGCCGTCGTCAGGTGTCGCGCAGAAGGAGACCGAGGCGCTGGGTCGGCTGCTCGTCCGGCTCAAGGAGCAGCTCGGCCTCACCCTCGTCATCATCGAGCACGACATCCCGCTGATCATGGGACTGTCGGACCGGATCGTGTGCATGGCCGACGGCGAGGTCATCGCAGCCGGGACACCCGAAGCGGTGCGGCACGACCCGGTCGTCGTCGAGGCCTACCTGGGCGGCAGCGTCACGGCCATCGAGCGCAGCGCGGGCGCCGGTCCTGACCAGGCGGAGCCGAAGAAGAAGACCCGCAAGACGACCGCGATCGGGGCGAGCGCATGACGGCCGAGACCAGCTTCGACAGCTCGGTCGAGCTCGTGACCGACACCTCGCGCGGCGAGGCCCTAACGGGCCTGCTGACCCGGGACGGGGTCGGCCGGGTCGTCGGGCTCGCGCTGCTCGCCGCCGGCGTCGTCGTGCTGGCTGTCGCCTGGGCGCGCAGCTCAGAGCTGGCGGACGTGCCGCGGCAGATGCCCCTGCTCATCTCCGGAGGCCTGACCGGCATCGGCCTGGTGGTCGTCGGAGTGACGGCCATCGCACTCGACGCCACCGTCCGGCAGTCGGCGGAGCGCCGGCGCCGCGCCGACGCGATGACCGACGCCGTCACAGCCCTGCAGCGCGCGCTCGAGGAGGGTCGCGCGTGATCGCCCGGCTGCGCAACGACCCGCTGACCCCGAGCGCGCTGGTCCTGATCGGCCTCGTTGTCGGCGGCTTCGTCGCCATCGGCCTGGCGTGGAACATCGTGCGCCTCGAGCCGCTCGTCGCGCTCCAGGTACCGGCGCTGATGAGCGGCGGCCTCGGCGGTCTGGCCCTGATCGTCGCCGGCTGCGGCCTGTTGCACGTCCAGGTCGGGCGTCGGCTCGCCGCCCTCGAGGACGAGAGCGAGACGCGGGCGCTGCACGCGGTCCAGGGCCTCGCCCGCCGGCTCGAGGGGGAGTGGTGAGGCGCGCCGCCGGCGTCCTCGCCGCGCTCGTCCTCGGCCTGCTCGCCACCGTGCGGCTCGCCCCGACGGCGAGTGCCGACGGGACGGTACGCATCGCCTCCGGCATCGAGGCGTGGTACCAGGCCAACCCGACCTGCGAGCTCGCGACGGGGTGCGTCACCACCGACGCCGTGCCCGGTGGCGTGCTTCCCGTCCCGGCCCCGACGGGTGTGCCGCTCTACCCGTCCGGCACCCTCCACGTCGGGTTCGCCGGAGGGAAGGAGACAGCCAGGTCGTACCTGCTGTTCCCGCTCGACGCCGTCGTCGGGACCGTCACCGCGGTGCGGCTGACCGTGCCGCTCGACACCGAGCCCGCCGACGGCAGCGTCACGCCGGAGTCGTCGCAGGTGCAGGTCTGCCTGGCGACCGCGCCGGTGGGTCGTGCCGAGGCGGCGCTGACGGACCCGCCGAAGACGTCGTGCGCCGAGCACGCGAAGCTCAGCTACGTCGCGACGCCGGCGCCGCACCTGCAAGCCGACCTGTCGTCGATGCTGCCGGACCTGCTGACCTCCGACGGCCTCGCGCTCGTCCCCGAGGCGACGTCGCCCGCAGGCGCCTGGCACGTCGTGTTCCGCTCCCACCTGTCCGACGCCAAGGGCGCGGCGTCGCTCGAGGTCACCACGTCCGGCGGTGCCTCAGCTCCGCTGCTCCAGGTGACCGCACCCGTCCCGCCGATCGCCGGTCTGCAGCCGGGTCCCGTCGTGAACCTCGGACCGGGCCTGTCCACGCCGCCCGCCCTCGGCCCGGTGCCGCAGGTCCCGGCGGTCGGCGTCACTGCCGCCCCCACACCGGTGGCCCTCACCCCCGTCGCCCAGCGCGGCGCGCCGTTCCTCAAGTACCCGGCGCTGGCCGCGCACCCCGGCGCGTGGTTGCTGCCGCCGGCGCTGCTGCTGCTCCTCGGGTTCCTGTCCAACGCGCTACGGCGCGACCTCTCGTCGACCCAGAGCTGAAGGGGACCTGCCGTGCCATACACCCATAGCCACTCCGCCCGGATCCACTGGGAGGAGTCCGGCGAGGGAACCCCGCTTCTCCTCGTCATGGGCGCCAGCTGGTCCAGCGAGATGTGGTATCCCGCCCTGGCTTCGCTGTCCGCCCGGCACCGCGTCCTGCGCTTCGACAACCGGGGCACCGGCTCCAGCAGGCCGTCCTGGAAGGCGAGCATCGCGGACATGGCTCGCGACGCCCTCGCGGTCCTCGACGCGGCGGGCGTCGAGTCGGCGCACGTCTACGGCGTCTCCCTCGGCGGCGTGGTCATCCAGGAGCTCGCGCTGCAGGCGCCCGATCGCGTGCGGTCCCTGGTGCTGGGGTGCACCGGCATCCTCAGCGCCGAGAAGCCGCACGCGTCGCGGCTGGAGGTGCTCCGGAGCCTGCTGCCGCCGGCGCTCGTCCGGGCCAAGCCGACGGACGGCTACGGGCCGGCGTGCCCGCCGGACCGGGCCGAGGCGGACCTGCTGGCGCTGGCTCACGAGCGCACCAGCTCCGTGGCCAGGCACCAGCAGGCCGCAGCGCTGCGCGACTACGTGGCCGACAGGGCCCAGGTCGCCGCCCTCCCGATGCCGGTCCTGGTGCTGCACGGCACCGCGGACCAGCGCGTCCCGCTGGCGCTCGGTCGCGAGCTGCACCAGACGATCCCGGGCAGCCGCCTCGTCGAGTACGACGGAGCCGGCCACAACTACCTGGTGGCGATGGGGGAGCAGTCGAACGACGACGTCCTCGACTTCCTCGCTCACGTCGACGCGGCGGTCGTCAGTGCGTAACCGCCTGCTGCTCGCCAGTGCCGTCGCGCTGACCGCGCTCGTGGCACCCGTGAGCCACGCCGCTCCTGCCACGCCCCTGCACTGGGTCGGTGCCTGGCAGGCGTCCCCCGAGTCCGGGGGGGCAGCCAGCACCGACAAGAGCTTCCGGATGCCCGTGCACGCAAGCATCGGCGGTTCCGTGCTCCGGCTGCGACTGTCGAACGCCTACGGCAAGGCGCCCGTCACGATCGCGAACCTCACCCTCGCACTGCCGCTGTCGGGGCAGCCCGGCCCGGCGATCGACCCGGCGACGGTGAAGGTGGTGGCGAAGCGCATCGTCGTCCCTGCCGGCAAGGACGTCTACACCCGCGCCGTGTCGTACCCCGTCCCGGCGGACGGCTGGATCACGGTCTCGTTCTCCGCTCCCGGTTCGTTCCCCGCGACGACCCATCACAACGTCGGCATGACGACGACCTGGAAGACGCTCGACGGGATGGGGGACCAGACGGGCGACACGGCAGGCACGACGTTCGTGACGCCCGGCATCGACTACACGTACCTGTCGGCCCTCGACGTCGTCGGGCCGAAGCAGCTGCGCACCGTCGTGGCCCTCGGTGACTCCATCACCGACTGCTGTTACTCGGCGCCCGACACCAACAAGCGCTGGACCGACCTGCTCAACGAGCGGCTCGCGGCCGCGCCAGGCCCCCGTCGGTTCGTCGTCACGAACTCAGCGATGAGCGGCAACGACGTCTCCAACGACCGCGACGGCAACCAGGACCAGGGGGCCGCCGGTGTCACGCGCATCACCCGTGACGTCTTCGACGAGCCGAACGTCTCCACCGTGATCGTGTTCGAGGGCATCAACGATGTCGGCACGGGCGTCCCCGCCTCGACCGCTATCTCTGCGTACCAGCGCATCGTCACCGAGTCGCACCGGCGCGGGATCCGGGTCGTCTTCGCGACCCTCACGCCCTGCAAGCAGGCTTTCGCCGCCGGGGGCTCCTACGTCGCCGACGCGCCGGTACGAGACCAGCTGAACGCCTGGCTCCGCGCGCACCGCTCGTCCTTCGACGGTCTCATCGAGTTCGACCGGGCGGTCGCGAGCCCGCTCGACCCCGACGCCTGGTCGCCGCAGTACTTCTTCGACGGCCTGCACCCCAACCCGTTGGGGCTGAACGCGATGGCGGGCGCGGTCCCCCTCTCCGTCCTGGGCTGACCTCGCTGGTACCAGCCTTCCGCGCGGCTCCTGCGGCGACGATGCGGGTCGGGTCGCTTCTCGGCGCTTCCCGCCGCGGTCGAGGTCACATCGACGCCGCGCGCGCCGCGCTCGCCCGGGGGTGATCTGCGTCGGGCCTAGACTCCGCGCCGTGCTCGGCACCTTCACCCCGTACCTCGGCAACCCCGTCCTGGGCCCGACCGGCGACGGTTGGCAGAGCGCGAACGTCTACAACCCGGCGGCTGTCGTGCACGACGGCCGGGTGGTGCTGCTCTACCGCGCGCACGCCGCCGACAAGGTGTCGCGCATCGGCCTCGCCGCCAGCGACGACGGGCTGCACTTCGAGAGGGAGGACGAGCCGGTCCTCGAGCCGACCGAGGACTACGAGCGGTTCGGCTGCGAGGATCCGCGCGTCACTCTCGTGGAAGGGACCTACTACCTGACCTACACCGGGTGGGACCGCAGCACCCCCCTGCTCTGCCTCGCTACCTCGACCGACCTGCGCACGTGGACGAAGCACGGCCCGGTGCTGCCCGAGCTCGACACCTGGCAGACGCTGCCGTGGGCAGTCGAGCGCCGCGGCACCCGTCCGCACAACAAGGCCGGCGGCATCCTGCCGGTGCAGGTCGGCGGCCGCTGGCACATGTACGTCGGTGAGGGGGCGATCTACCACGCCACCTCGAGCGACCTGCTGGCGTGGACGGTGGGGGACAGCCCGCTGGTGGAGGGGCGAGCGGGCATGTGGGACGAGGACCTCATCGAGGTAGGGGCGGCGCCCGTCGTCGTGGGGGACCGCGTGGTGCTCCTGGTGAACGGGGCCCGGATCACGTCCATCGACGACCTGCTCGTCGACTACCGCTGCGGGCAGATCGCCTTCGCGCTCGACGACCCAGCGCGCGTCGTCGAGCGCGGGAACGAGCCCTTCCTGCAGCCGTCGACGCCGGAGGAGAGGGCAGGGCTCGTCCCGAACGTGACCTTCGTCGAGGGCCTGGTCCGCTTCCGCGACCGCTGGTTCGCGTACTACGGGCAGCGCGACACCACGACCGCCGTCGCGGTGAGCGACGGGTGAGGCCCCAGCCCCTTCTGGGCACTGCTGGCAGGGCGGTGCCCGCCGGCGGCCCTGCGAGAGGTCAGGCCTGGGCGATGCGGATCAGGTTGCCGGACGGGTCGCGAAACGCGCAGTCGCGGGCGCCCCACGGCTGCGACACCGGCTCCTGCAGCACCTCGGCCCCGGACGCACGGAGCTTCTCGAACGTCGCGTCGAGGTCCTCGGCGGCGAAGATCGCCGCCTGCATCGCGCCCTGCGTGACGAGGGTCAGGAGCGCGTCGCCCTCGGTCTGCGACCGGCCGCCGTGCGGCTGGGACAGCACGATCGACACGTCCTGCCCGGGCGCGCCAAGGGTGACCCAGCGGAACTCGCCGGCGGTGACGTCGTTGCGGACCTCGAGGCCGAGCGCGTCCCGATAGAAGGCGAGGGCCTGCTCCGGGTCGTGGACGGAGATGAACATCGTGGACACGGTGACGGTCATGCCGTGAACCCTAGGAGGAGCCGTGAGGGAGCGCTTCTCCGATCCTGCTCAGCGTCGAGGCCGGGTCATCACCTTGATGGCGCACTCCGGCACCACCTCGAGGTCGGTGTGGTCGCGGGACCGGTACTGCGACGGAGTCTCACCGACGATCTCGGTGAAGCGGGAGCTGAACGACCCGAGCGACGTGCAGCCGACCTCGAAGCAGGTGTCCGTGACCGACGTGCCCTGCCGCAGCAGGGCCTGCGCGCGCTCGATGCGCCGGGTCATGAGGTAGGAGTACGGCGTCTCGCCGTAGACGGCGCGGAACCTGCGCGAGAAGTGCGACGGCGACATCAGAGCGGCCTGCGCCATGACCGGGACGTCCAGGGGCTGGGCGTAGTCGCGGTCCATCAGGTCGCGGGCCCGGCGCAGGTGCGCCAGGTCCGCGAGCTCCTCGGGCGGCATGACGTCACGGTAGGGCGCGGCACGTGAGCCCGTCGACGAGCAGGTCGATGCCGAAGGCCAGGACAAGCCGGCCGCGCCTTCGCCCTCCCTCCTAGGCTCCGCAGGTGACCGGTGCCCGATGAGCTTCTTCTGGGACGGCCTCACAGAGGCATGGGGCCTGGTCACCGATGGCGACCCGTACCTCTGGCACCTGGTCCGGATCACGCTGCAGGTGACCGGGCTGTCGACCGGGATCGCCTTGCTGGCAGGCGTTCCGCTCGGTCTGCTGCTCGGCCTCGGTCGCTTCCGTGGGCGCGGGACAGGCCTCGCCCTCGCGAACGCGGGGCTCGCACTGCCACCGGTCGTCGTAGGCCTGGTGCTCGCCCTGCTGATGTTCCCGCGGGCCCCCCTCGGGCAGCTGCACCTGCTCTTCACCCTCAAGGGCGTCTACGTCGCCCAGACGGCTCTCGCCTTCCCGATCGTCGTCGCCCTCGTCGCCTCGGCCGTCAGCAGCCTCCCGCCGGGACTGGTCGCGCAGGCCCGAGCCCTGCACGCCGGACGCGGCCAGGTGTGGCTGCTCGCACTGCGTGAGGCACGGGTCGGGGTGCTGACCGCAGCGGTCGCGGCAGTGGGTTCGGGGCTGTCCGAGGTCGGCGCCGTCGTGCTCGTCGGCGGCAACATCGAGGGGGTCGACCAGACCCTCGCCAGCGCCGCGCTCGAGAAGGTCGACGCAGGCCAGTTCTCGCAGGGCGTGGCCATCGGCATCGTGCTCCTCGGCCTCATCGCAGTCGTGATGGCCGGCCTGACCGTACTGCAGCACCGGGACCAGCTTTGAGGCTCGACGAGGTCGACGCGCGACGGGGCGATCGCCTTGTCCTGCAGGGGATCTCGCTGGAGCTGCGCCCAGGCGTCACCGCGGTCCTCGGGCCGAACGGGGTGGGCAAGAGCACGCTGCTCGACGTCCTCAACGGGTCGCTCGTCCCGTCGGCGGGGACGGTGGAGGGCAAGCGCCAGGTCGCGACGGCGCTGCAGTCGGGCGACCTGGCCCGTCGCACCGCCCTGTCCAACGTCGAGCTGGCCCTCGCCTGGTGGGGCGTCCCCAAGGACCAGCGGCAGTCCCGCGCGCAAGGCGCGCTGGACAGCCTCGCTGTCGGCCACCTTGCCGACCGTCGCGCGACACGTCTCAGCGGGGGAGAGCGCCGACGGGTGCACCTGGCCCGCGCGATCGCCGTGCACCCCGAGGTGCTCCTTCTCGACGAGCCGTTCGCCGGTCTGGACCCGGAGGCGCGGGCCGCGCTGCTGTCGGACGCCGCGGGAGTGCTGCGCGCGGCCGCCCCCACGGTCGTGGTCGTCGTGCACGACCGCGAGGAGGCGTGGGCGGTCGCCGATCGACTCGTGGTGCTGCTCGGCGGGACGGTCGCGGCGGAGGGGCTCCCGGGCGACGTGCTGGCCGCCCCGCCTACCGCGGAGGTCGCGCGCTTCCTCGGTTACACCGGCGAGCTGCGTACCCCCGAAGGGCGGCTGCTCACACGACCGGTGCACACCCGGCTCGTCTTGGGGGGCCGACCGGCGCAGGTCGTACGGCGGGCGGCGCGCGAGGACGACGTGCTGCTCGACCTCAGGCTCGCCGAGGGGCAGGTCCAGGCGGCAGCGCCGTACCCGGGTCCGCAGGTGGGGGACGCGGTGCAGGTCGAGGTGACCGGCGGCGTCCGCTACTGAGCCGGGACCTCGACGACGACGTTCGTGGACTTCACGCTGGCCACGGCCAGCACCCCGGGCTCGAGCCCGAGCTCGTCCGCCGCCTCGCTGCTCATGAGGGAGACGACCCGGAACGGCCCGCAGGCCAGCTCCACCTGCGCCATCACGACGTCCTTCGTGACCCTCGTGACGATGCCGGTGAAGCGGTTGCGCGCCGACTGCCCGACGATCGGGCCGGTCTCGAGGCTGACGGCTGTCTCGCGCTGCTCGTCGAGGAAGCGCGCCAGATCGACGCCGTCGACCACCTTGCGGCCGGCCGCGTCCTCGGTCGTCGCGAGCCGTCCCGCCTCGGCCCAGCGACGTACCGTGTCGTCACTGACGCCGAGCAGGCGAGCGGCGTCGGACATCCGGAGGACCGTCATGGCCGCACGGTAGCGGCCCGTCGCGGAGAGCCAGGGAGAGCCAGATGTGCATGAAGGTGCAGTGCCAGAGCTGCGGCAAGACCACCTGGGCCGGCTGCGGCGACCACGTCGACGAGGTTCTGGCCGACGTCCCGGACGACCAGGTCTGCACCTGCCGGGATTGACATGTGACCGAATGGTCACCTAATCTCGCCGCATGGACGAGGTGTTCCGCGCGCTTGCCGACCCGACGAGGCGGGCGCTGCTGGACGAGCTGTTCCGCGAGGACGGCCAGAGCCTCAGCGCGCTCGAGGAGCGCTTCGCGATGACCCGGTTCGGGGTCATGAAGCACCTCAAGCTGCTCGAGGAAGCCGGTCTCGTCGTCGCGCAGAGGCGCGGCCGGGAGAAGCGGCACTTCCTCAACCCCGTCCCGATCCGGCTGCTCCACGACAGGTGGGTCAGCAAGTACACGGGAGCCTGGGTCACTGGGCTCGTGAGCCTCAGAGAAGAGCTGGAGCGCACCATGGAGAAGGTCTACGAGATCTACATCAAGACCACGCCGGAGCGGCTGTGGGAGGCGATCACCACCGCCGATATCCGCAAGCACTTCCAGTTCGGCGTGACGTTCGCGAGCGACTGGCAGGCCGGCAGCACCATCACGATGGGAAGTGCGGAGCAGCCCAGCTTCCTCGGCGACGGCGAGGTGCTCGAGTCCGACCCACCCCGTCGGCTCGTGCACACGATGCGCTGCGGCTGGAACGACGACGTCGTCGCCGAGGGCACGACCCGGGTCACGTGGGAGATCACCCAGGTGGAGGACTCGGTGTGCCTCACACTGACGCACGACCAGCTGCGTGAGGGCTGCAACCCGCAGGTCTACGGCGGCTGGCCGATGATCCTGTCCGGGCTGAAGACCTGGCTCGAGACCGGGGAGGACCTCACCACCCCGGGCTCGATCATGTACGCGCGCTGAAAGAGCCGTCCGGCTCCGCCGGCTGACGCCTACCCTCGCGACGTGGAGCGGTGGCGGCGGTCGGCGGGCGTCCGCGTCCAGGCGGCAGCCGTCGCCGCGGTGTCCGTCGCGATGGCCGTCGCCGTCGGCAGCCTCGCCTTCGTGCTGTTCCTGCAGCGCTCCCAGCTGCACGAGGTGGACGCCTCGCTGACCCAGCAGGCCCAGACGCTGGCCGCGGTCGTGCGCCAGGCCGGCTCGGAGGACATCGAGCTCCCCGCCCAGCTCGGGACGACGAGCACCCAGCAGGTGGTCGGCGCCGACGGGACCGTCCTGGCGTCCAGCACCGACCTGCGTGGCCACCGGGCGCTGGCCGCCGACCCGGGGCCGGGGCGGTCGACGCGGGTGCGTGCCCACCTCGGCCCGGACGCCGACTACCGGGTGCTCGCCCTCGGTGCCAAGGACGCCCGCGGCAACCCGGTCACGATCGTCGTCGCGCAGTCCCTCGAGCCGGCGGAGGCGTCGCGCCACGAGGCCTTCGTGCTGCTGGCGATCGGCGGCCCGCTGCTCGTCGTGATGGTCGGGCTCGTCACGTGGTGGGTGGCCGGGCGGGCGCTGCAGCCGGTCGAGGCGATGCGCCGCCAGGTCGACGGCATCGACGCCGCATCCCTTGCCAGCCGGGTGCCGCTGCCGCCCGCGCGCGACGAGGTGCACCTGCTCGGCGGCACCCTCAACCGGATGCTCGACCGGCTCGAGAGCGCCGTGCGTGCCCAACGGCAGTTCGTCTCGGACGCGAGCCACGAGCTCCGCAGCCCCCTTGCCGTCCTTCGCACCAACGTCGAGGTGGCAGCCGCCCACCCGGAGAAGACCGACTGGCCCGCGACGGCAGCGGTGCTGCTCGAGGAGACCCAGCGCGTGGAGCGCCTGGTCGCCGACCTGCTCCTGCTGGCCAATGCCGACGAGCGCGGCCTGCCGATGCGACGCGTCGACGTCGACCTCGACGACCTGCTTGGCGCCGAGGCCGAGCGCATCCGCGCCACGACCGGCCTCGCCGTCGTCGCGCGCATCTCGCCGGTCAGGGTCCAGGGTGACCACGACCGGCTGGCCCGGGTGCTGCGCAACCTCGTCGACAACGCCGCACGGCACGCCAGGGGAACCGTGACGATGTCGGTCCGGTCGACGGGCAAGGCCGCTGTCGTCGAGATCGCGGACGACGGCGAGGGCATCGCCGAGCCCGACAGGGAGCGCGTGTTCGAGCGGTTCGTGCGGCTCGACGACAGCCGCAGCCGCCAGCAGGGCGGCACCGGCCTCGGCCTCGCGATCGTGCGCCAGCTCGTCGAGGCGCACGGCGGCTCCGTCGCGTTCGTCGAGGCGTCCGTCGTACGACTGACCCTTCCTCAGTGACGCCACAGCGCGGCTCGGCCACGCTGGTGCCATGAGAGTCCTGCTCGTCGAGGACGAGACGCACCTGGCCGACGCCGTCGCCCGCGGGCTCGCGGCCGAGAGCTTCCGGGTCGAGGTCGCGCACGACGGGCAGGCCGGGCTCGCGAAGGCCCTCACCGGCGACTACGACGTGGTCGTGCTCGACATCATGCTGCCGGGCCTGTCCGGCTACCGGATCTGCCAGGAGATGCGGCGCGCCAAGGTGTGGACGCCGGTGCTCATGCTCACCGCCAAGGACGGCGAGTACGACGAGGCGGACGCCCTCGACCTCGGGGCCGACGACTACCTCACCAAGCCCTTCTCGTTCGTCGTGCTCGTCGCCCGGCTGCGCTCCCTCGTGCGTCGCGGGGCCCCGGCTCGTCCGGTCGTGCTCGAGGTCGGTGACCTGTCGCTCGACCCGGCGCGCCACCATGTGACGGCAGGGGGCGACCCGGTCACCCTCACGCCGCGCGAGTTCTCGCTGCTCCAGCACCTGATGCGCCATCCCGCGGTGGTGCAGAGCAAGCGCGACATCCTCGACGGCGTGTGGGACGCGCACTACGACGGCGACCCCAACATCGTCGAGGTCTACGTCGGCTACCTCCGCAAGAAGCTGTCGGGCGCCGACACCCGGATCGAGACCGTTCGCGGGGTGGGGTACGTCCTGACCGGTTCGTGACCGTGCCTTCCGGACATCTCTGGGCATTCCGACCCGTGCGGGTTCAAGATCCAGCATGGTCCGTCGAGGTACCAGTGTGGAACGTCGTCAAGAACGTGCGGCGACCGTGCGGCGACGTCGCCTGCTGCGGTCGTCGAGCGCGGCCGTGCTCCTCGGCGCCACGCTCCTCGCCGCGCTCGGCCTGACGACGAGCCAGCACGACACCCGGCAGGGGCTGGTGGAGCGCTTCGACGCGCGGACCGGGCTGTCGGCTGACTTCGTCGGCACCTACGTCGACCAGCTCTTCACCCGTGAGTCGCAGGTCGCGACCGCAGACCTCACCGCTCCGCGGCCTGACCTCAGCACCGTGTCGACCGCGTTCGGCTTCTCCAACGCGGTGCTGCTCGATGAGCGCGGCGCCGTGCTGGCCGTCTTCCCCGCCAAGCCCGCGCTGATCGGGAAGGTGATCGCCCCCAAGTACCCCCACCTGACCTCCGCCGTTGCCGGTGCCCGTGCGGTCTCGCCGGTCGTGCCCGCCGCCGCCGACGGTGCTCCCGTGGTCGGCTTCGCGCTGCCCTTCTCCACCGCCTCGGGGCGGCGCGTCTTCAGCGGCGCGTACGACGTGCGGCACACGCCCCTGACCTCGTACCTGCAGAAGCTGAGCACCCTCAAGGGCGCCGGCTTCTACCTGGTCGACGGCCAGGGCACGATCGTGACCTCCTCGTCGACCGTGGGCGGGGTGCGCACCCTCGGCGATCTCGAGCCGGCGCTGGCCAGAGCCGTTGCAGGGGGCCGCTCCGGCTCCTTCGGCGCCGGTCAGGGGGAGCAGCGCTTCGCCGTGCGCCCCGTCCCCGGAACGCCCTGGCGGGTCGTCGCGCGGACTCCGAGCAGTTCGCTGTTCATGTCCGTGAACGGGCCCGGGCGCTACGTGTCGTGGGTGCTGCTGGGCATCCTCGCCGTCGTTGCCTCAGTAGCCCTGTGGCTGTGGTTCCGCCGCCTCGACGACCACGCCGACCTGCGGGTCGCCTACGCCCGGCTCGACCGCCAGGCCAGCCTCGACGTGCTCACCGAGCTGCTCAACCGCCGCGCCACGCAGACGCGGCTGCTGGAGGAGCACGCGCGCGCACGACGTACCGGCTCGTGGCTCTCGGTGCTGATGATCGACGTCGACCACTTCAAGCGCATCAACGACACCTTCGGGCACTCTGCCGGCGACGTCGCCCTGGTCGCCGTCGCGGACCGGCTGCGGATCGCGCTGCGGGACGAGGACGTGATCGGGCGCTGGGGCGGCGAGGAGTTCCTGGTCCTGCTGCCCGCCACCGACCCCGAGACCGCCCTGGTCGTCGCCGAGCGGCTGCGGGCCGCGGTGGCGACCACGCCGGTCGGCCTCGGCACCGGCGGCGACGCCATCCACGTCAGCATCAGCGTCGGCTCGGCGTCGTCCCTCGACGCCGTTCCCGACGTGCTCGTGCACGCCGCGGATCGCGCCCTCTACGCCGCGAAGGCGGCCGGTCGGGACCAGGTGCACGCCATCGTCCCGTGACCGGCGTCACCCCCTTGAGAACTTGTGCTTGTACCCAGCAAGTATTTTACTGGAGGACATGGACAGCCACGCGATGCTCTGGAGCGAGATCTCCTCGCTGGTGCGCGGGCTGAAGGACCTCAACAACTCCGCGATCGCGTCGGCCGGCCTGCGGCTCGAGGTCGCGGGGGTGCACGTCCTGGGCCGGCTCGCCGCCCTGGGACCGGTGCGGCTGACCGAGCTGGCCACCGCCCTGGGCCTGGACCCGTCCTCGGTGAGCCGCCAGGTCAGCGCCGTGGAGCGGGCCGGGTACGTCCGCCGCGAGCCGGACCCGTCCGACGGCCGGGCCACCCGGCTGGTGCTCACGGAGAAAGGGCAGGCCGCGGCGAGTGCTGTGCAGGAGAAGCGGGCACACGCCCTGAAGGTCCTCACGCCCAGCTGGTCCGACACCGACCTGCAGGAGCTGGCTGACCGGCTGGCTCGTCTGAACCACGACCTGACGGAGCACGCCGATCTGCTCGGCGCCGTCTTGGAGACCGCATGACCACCACCACCGCAGCCCCCCAGTCCTCGGGGCTGTCCCACCGGCAGATCCTGTCGATCCTGTCCGGCCTGCTGCTCGGCATGTTCCTGGCCTCGCTCGACCAGACGATCGTGTCGACGGCGATGCGCACCATCGCCGACAAGCTCAACGGGCAGACGGCCCAGGCCTGGGTCACGACCGCGTACCTGGTGACGTCGACCGTGAGCACGCCGCTCTACGGCAAGCTCTCCGACCTGTACGGCCGCAAGCCGTTCTACCTGTTCGCGATCGGCATCTTCGTCGTCGGCTCCGTCCTCTGCGGCCAGGCCCACTCGATCTACGAGCTCGCGGCCTACCGCGCGCTGCAGGGCCTCGGTGCCGGCGGTCTGCTGTCGCTCGCCTTCGCGATCATCGGCGACCTCGTCGCGCCCCGCGAGCGGGCCAAGTACCAGGCGTACTTCACCTCGGTGTTCGCGACCTCCTCGGTGCTCGGACCGGTGCTCGGCGGGTTCTTCGCCGGGCAGGCGACCATCCTGGGCGTCTCCGGCTGGCGCTGGATCTTCTACGTCAACGTGCCCATCGGCGCCGCCGCGTTCTACGTCGTCTGGCGCAACCTGGCGCTGCCCCGCAAGCGCGAGGAGCACCGCGTCGACTACCTCGGCGCCGCGCTGCTCAGCTCGACCGTCGTCCCGTTCCTGCTGCTCGCCGAGAAGGGCCGCGAGTGGGGCTGGGGCTCCGCCACCTCGCTCACGCTGATGGCCATCGCGCTGGTGTCCCTCGGCCTGTTCATCCCACGGGAGAGCCGGCTCGGCGAGGACGCCATCCTTCCGCTGCGGATCTTCCGGGACCCGGTCTTCTCGGTCGTCAGCGTGATCGCGACGCTCGTCGGCATGGTGATGTTCGGCGGCCTGGTGCTGATGCCCCTCTACCTGCAGATCGTCCGCGGCGAGTCGCCCACGAGGGCCGGTCTGATGATGACACCGTTCATGGTCGGGCTCATGGGCTCGTCCCTGCTCGTCGGACGCGCGATGCAGCGCACCGGCCGCTACAAGGTCTTCCCGATCTTCGGCACCGCCATCCTGTTCGTCGGGATGCTGCTGTTCTCGACGCTCAAGGTCGACACCCCGATCCAGCAGGCCATGGCCTACATGGTGGTGACCGGCATCGGGCTCGGCATGACGATGCAGATGCTCGTCATCTCCGTGCAGAACTCGCTGCCCCCGAAGGACATGGGCCTGTCGACGTCGTCGGTCACCTTCTTCCGCTCGATGGGCGGCACCCTCGGTGCGGCCGTGTCGCTGGCGGTCCTGTTCGGCACCGTCGTGGGCAACATCAAGGAGCGGCTCGCGGACTCGCCGTACAAGGCGCTCGCAAGCCAGGTCACCGGTGACAAGCTGAACAACACCTCAGGGCTGTTCGCCAACATCCCGGCCGGCATGAAGCGGCTGATCCTCGAGGGCTTCGCCGACTCCATGCACACCGTGTTCGTCGTCGTCGCGATCCTGGTCATCCCCGCGTTCGTCCTGACCTTCTTCATCAAGGAGGTCCCGCTGCGGACCTCCGGCGGGCTGCAGGCGGCGAACGAGGAGGGCAAGCTCGCGATGGCGGAGACCGCCGTCGTCTGACGGTCCTGATCCGCTCTCGCGGGTAGGGTTGTCCCAGCGACGCCCCAGCCCGTCGTCCCTGACCCGATCCCCCCTCGGAGTGCTGGCATGTCTCGACGCCGTCGCCTTCTCGTCCTTCCCGCACTGCTCGTCGTGCCGGTCCTCGCCTTCGCCTCGGCCACCGCGCCGGTCGGAGTGACGTCCGCCCCGCCCGACCCGGTCAGTGCGCTGCGCGACCAGGTGTTCGGCAAGACGCCGGGCACCCACGAGCTGCTGGACCGGGTGCAGCGCGACTACACGCCGGTGGGTGCCACCAACCAGGCGTTCGACGCGGTCGGGACGACGCTCACCGCCACCACCGCTGCCGCGAAGATCCCCTCGGTGGGCCAGCCCTGGACCTTCGCGGGCCCGAAGGACGGCTACTACCTCAAGGACGGCTACTCCACGGCTCCCGCGCACTACGGGCACTCCGCGGGCATCGTCACCACGATCGCGGCCGATGCGACGGACACGACCGGCAACACGATCTACGTCGGGACCCACGGCGGCCTGTTCAAGACCACCAACGGCGGCACCTCGTGGAAGGACCTCACGCTCGGCAAGCTGCCGCGGCTCGGGATCGGCGCCGTCACGGTCGACCCGGCCAACCACAACCGCATCTACCTCGGCACCGGCATACCCCTGCTGACCCGTTCGGACGACGCCGCGGGCACCGGCCTGTACGTCTCGAACAACGGCGGCGCGACGTGGACCCGCGGCGCCTACACGGGCCACGGCTACGGCGTGAACTCGATCGCCGTCAGCTCCACGGGCGGTGTGTTCGCGGCGACCGCCGACGGGCTCTACCGCTCCCGCAACCACGGGGCGTCCTGGGTCCGCGTCCCGCTCAAGACGAACACCGCCCACACCGCCGAGTACACCGGCAAGTACGGCAACTTCATGACGGACGTGCAGGTCCAGCCGGGCACGCCCAACACGATCACGGCAGCCGTCGGGTACGGCCTCGGCAAGGTGCTGTTCGAG
>JAODNF010000434.1 GCA_025464915.1 Frankiales bacterium
ACGACGCCCTGGAAGCGCTGCACGCGGGAGCGGTTGCCCTCGACGACGCGGACGCCGACGTCGAGCGTGTCGCCCGGGCGGAAGTCCGGGACGTCGCTGCGCAGCTGCGCCTTGTCGAGCTCGTCGAGGGTGTTCATGGTCCAACCTGTCCAGTAGTGAGATGTCACAGTCGCGCCTCATCGGCGCGGAAGTGCGGGAGCGGTCACCGACCGCAACAGCCCTCTATGGTGCCACAGACCCGGGCGGGTTCTCAAAGACCAGGTCAGGACGGCGCTCGCGGGTGCGGGCCAGGCCCTGCTCGTGCCGCCAGGCGACGATCTCCCTGTGGTTGCCGCCCATCAGCACGGGCGGCACCTCGAGCCCCTCCCACACGGGTGGGCGGGTGTACGACGGTCCTTCCAGGATCCCGTGGGAGAAGCTGTCGTCCTGGTGGGACGCCTCGTTGCCGAGGACGCCGGGGAGCAGTCGCGCCACCGCCTCGACGACGACGAGGACGGCGACCTCTCCGCCGGCGAGCACGTAGTCGCCGATCGAGATCTCGTCGACCCGCATCGTGCGCCTCGCGTGCTGGATGACCCGGTCGTCGATGCCCTCGTAGCGGCCGCAGGCGAACGCCAGCCATGGCTCGCGACTGAGCTCCTGCGCCATCGCCTGGGTGAACGGCCGGCCGGACGGGGTGGGGACGACCAGGCGGGGTACGTCGACGGGGCCCCGCAGGGCCGCCAGGGCGCGACCCCAGGGCTGCGGCTTCATCACCATGCCGGGACCGCCGCCGTAGGGGCTGTCGTCGACCGTGCGGTGCACGTCGTCGGTCCACTGCCGCAGGTCGTGCACCCGCAGGTCGAGCGTGCCGCGCTCGATCGCCTTGCCCACGAGCGACTGGTGCAGCGGCTGCAGGTAGTCGGGGAAGATCGTGACGACGTCGAGCTGCATCAGACCGGGTCCTGCTCGGGCGTCGGCTCCGTGAGCGCCAGCAGCCCCTCGGGCGGGTCCACGACCAGCTCGCCCTTGGCCAGGTCGACGGCCGGGACGATCGCCTTCACGAACGGCACCAGCACCTCGCGGTCACCGTCCTTGATGCTGAGGACGTCGCCCCCGGGCAGGTGCAGCACGTCGTCGACGTTGCCCAGCTCCGTACCGTCGGTGAGCACCGCGCGCAGGCCGACCAGGTCGGTGTCGTAGAAGTCGTCCTCGTCCTCGAGCGGCGGGAGCTCGCTGCGGTCGACGTGCAGCAGCGTGTCGCGCAGGACTTCGGCCTGGTTGCGATCGGCGATCCCCTCGAACGCGACGACGAGGTACTTGCCCTGGTACCTCGAGCTCTCGACGGTGAGCGTGCCCGTCTCGGTGGTGAGCGCGGCGCCATCGGCGAACCGGTCGTCCGGGTCGTCGGTGCGGACCTCGACGGTGACCTCGCCCTTGACGCCCTGGGGCCTGCCGATGCGCCCGACGACGACGAGGTCCGGTTCCCTGTCGGGCTCCGGACCTCGCGTCGGGCGTCGCTGACCGGCGACGCGGCGGGTCATGCCTAGCGGACCTCGTCGGTGTCGACGACGTCGACGCGCACGCCCTTGCCGCCGAGGGCGGCGACGACGGTGCGCAGGGCCTTGGCGGTGCGACCGGAGCGACCGATCACCTTGCCGAGGTCGTCGGGGTTGACCCGCACCTCGAGGGTGCGGCCACGACGGCCGGAGACCATGTCGACCGTGACGTCGTCAGGGTTGTCGACGATGCCCTTGACCAGGTGCTCGAGAGCGGCCTCGAGCACTTAGGCCTCCGCGGGGGTCTCGGTCTCGGCGACCGGGGCCTCCTCGGCGGCAGGAGCCTCGGCAGCCGGGGCCTCCTCGGCGGCGGGCGCCTCGACGGTCTCGGCAGCAGGCTCGGCGGCCGGAGCCTCGGGCGTCTGCTCGGCGGCGGGCGCCTCGGCAGCAGGCGCCTCGTCCTTCTTGGCGGCCTTCTTCTTCGGGGTGGTGGCGGCGCCACCGGCCTCGAGGTTCTCCTTGGCTGCGGCCTCGAAGGCGACGCGCTTGTCGACCTTGGGGGCAGCGACCTTCAGCGGCTCCGGGGCGGCCTCGCCCTTGAACTTCTGCCAGTCACCGGTCTTGCTGAGCAGCTTCTGCACGGGCTCGGTCGGCTGCGCGCCGACACCCAGCCAGTAGGCGGCGCGCTCGGCGTCGACCTGGAACATGGAGGGCTCCTCCTTGGGGTGGTACTTGCCGATCGTCTCGATGACCCGGCCGTCGCGCTTGGTGCGCGCGTCGGCCACGACGATGCGGTAGTACGGGGCGCGCATCTTGCCGAGGCGCATGAGCTTGATCTTGACGGCCACGTTCGTGGTTCTCCTGGTGCTAAGACGGGTTGAGCGACCCGCGCACGCGTGGGGATGCGTCGCTGTCGACTCCGGTGCGGACACGCCGGGGACGGGTAGAGGGCCGTCGTCCAGCGGGAACTCGGTGACCAGTGTGCCAGAAGCACGCCTCGACGCGTAGGGAAGACTCCCGCGAGTGACCTCCACCGCGCTCGAGGACCTCGCGCGGCACCCCGAGCCCCCGCTGTGGCGCACTCCCGGGCTCGCGGTCCTGTTCACCGCCTCGACCACCGCACGGCTGGCCAACGAGGCGGCCCGGATCGCCCTCGTGCTGCTCGTCCTGGACCGGACCGGCTCGTCCTCCCTCGCCGGGGCGCTGGTCGCCGCCCTGACCCTGCCGGCCCTCGTCACCGGCCCGCTGCTGGGCGCGTGGCTGGACCGCACCCGGCACCGCCGCAGCGCTTTCGTCGCCAACGAGCTGCTGCTGACCTCGGCGCTGGTCGGCGTGCTGCTCGCCGCCGGTCATGCGTCGTCATGGTGCGTGGTGCTGCTCGGCGGCCTGGCCGGGCTCACCCTGCCGGTCCTGACGGGCGGCTTCACCGGCCTGATCGCGCCGCTGGTCCCGCCGGACCTGCTGCGCCGGGCGTACGGCGCGGAGTCGACGTCCTACAACGTGGCCGGCGTCGCCGGGCCGGGCCTGGCCGGCGCCGTGGCTGCCTGGTCGCCGGTGGCGGCGGCCCTGGTCTGCATCGGGCTCTCGGTCGTCGCGCTCGCCGCCGTGACGCGGGTCCCGATGCCGCCGCCGTCCGGTGCCAGCGGGACCCTGCTGGGCACGGTCGCCGCCGGGCTCAGGCACCTCGCGACCACTCCCCCGCTGCGGTCCGTGACGGTCGCGACGACGCTGTCCTTCCTCGGGATGGGCGCGTTCCCCGTGGTCTTCCCCGCCCTCGCGCAGCAGGTCGGGGCGTCCCGGGCGGCATCCGGTGCCCTCTTCAGCGGGTTCGCCATCGGTGCCCTGATCGGGTCCCTCGCGATGGCCGCGCGGTCACCCCGCACGGGGCCGCTTCGCCTGGCGATGCTGGGGATCAGCGGTCTGGTCGTCGTGTTCGCCGGCCTTGCCGTCGTACCATCCCTCGCCCTCGCGCTCGTGCTGATCGTCGTCGCCGGCGTGTTCGAGGGACCGGTCCTGTCCTCGACGCTGACCGTCCGGGAGCAGCACTCGCCCTCGTGGATGCGCACGCAGGTCGTGACGACGGCGGCGTCGATAAAGTTCGGTGCGTACGCCCTGGGCGCCGCCATCGGCGGCCACGTGGTCGCGTCCGACGGCGGGCGGGCGGGCGTCTGGTTCGTGACGCTGATGCAGGTGGTCGGCGTCGTCGCCGGAGCGTTCGCGCTCGGCGGTCCGGCGCTGCGCCACCGCCTTGCGTCCGCTCGGGTGGACGACCGCGAGCATCCGCCGGGCGGACGCTAGCGATCCCACTCCCTGTTGCGTCCGCTCGGGTGGACGACCGCGAGCGTCTGCCGGGCGGACGCTAGGGGCGGTTGCGGTAGAGGCCCAGCGGGTCGTCCGGCGGGCTGTCGCGCAGCGGCTGCGGGAGGCCGAGCGGGTTCGTGGGCCGGTTCGCGGGTCCGCCGCCGGCGCGGCCGGGACCCTTCTTCTTGCCGCCCTGCTGCGCGCGCTTGGCCTTGCGCCCCATGCCCGGCATCCCCGGGAGGCCGCCCATGCCGGCCATCGACTTCATCATCTTCTGGGCCTCACCGAACCGGTTCACGAGGTTGTTGACCTCGGGGACGCTGGTGCCCGAGCCCTTGGCGATGCGGATGCGGCGCGAGCCGTTGAGGATCTTCGGGTCGCGGCGCTCCTGCGGGGTCATCGACTGGATGATCGCGGCGATCCGGTCGAGGTCCTTGTCGTCGACCTGGTTCAGCGCGTCCTTCATCTGCCCCATGCCGGGCAGCATCCCGAGGATGGAGGTCAGCGACCCCATCTTCTTGATCTGCTTCATCTGCGACAGGAAGTCCTCGAGGTCGAAGCCCTCCCCCGACTGCAGCTTGGCGGCGGCCTTCTCGGCCTCGGCCGAGTCGAAGTGCTTCTCGGCCTGCTCGATGAGGGTGAGGACGTCGCCCATGCCGAGGATGCGGCTGGCCATCCGCTCGGGGTGGAAGACGTCGAAGTCGCCGAGCTTCTCGCCGGTGGAGGCGAACATGATGGGCTGACCGGTGAGGTGGCGGACCGAGAGCGCGGCACCACCACGGGCGTCGCCGTCGAGCTTGGTGAGGACGACTCCGGTGAAGCCGACGCCCTCCTGGAAGGCCTGCGCGGTCGTGACCGCGTCCTGGCCGATCATCGCGTCGACGACGAACAGGACCTCGTCCGGGTTGGTCGCGCTGCGGATGTCGGCGGCCTGCTGCATCAGCTCGGCGTCGATGCCGAGACGGCCTGCGGTGTCGACCACGACGACGTCGTGCTGCATCCGCTTCGCGTGCTCGATGCCCTGGCGGGCCGCGTCGACCGGATCGCCGACCCCGCTGCCCGGGTAGGGCGCGAAGACGTCGACGCCGGCCTGACCACCGACGACCTGGAGCTGGGTGACGGCGTTCGGGCGCTGGAGGTCGCAGGCCACGAGCAGCGGCGCGTGGCCCTGGGCCTTCAGCCAGGTCGCGAGCTTGCCGGCGAGCGTGGTCTTCCCGGCGCCCTGCAGGCCCGCGAGCATGATGACCGTCGGCGGGGTCTTGGCGAAGCGGATGGCGGCGGAGCCGCCACCGAGGATCGTGACG